>JAATGW010000736.1 GCA_015654495.1 Chitinophagales bacterium | reverse complement strand
GACAGGGTACGGGCCTGGGCTTATCCTTGTCTTATGATATTATAAAAGCCCATGGTGGAGAAATAAAAGTCACCAGCAATGAGGGACATGGCTCTGAGTTTTTGATTATTCTACATGCAGATTCATGAACTATGGTTTTCAGGTTATTAAGTTCTAAGTTGTATGTTTTAAGTTGCAGAAATCCTGATTCCTTTTGGTTACCCACTTGCATCTGGCTGTTTACCTCTTACTTCTTACCTCTTACCTCTTACTTCTTGCCTCTTACTTCGACCTTCGTACTTCGGCCTTCGTACTTTATTAAGAAATTGTTGCCTTCCTTCATAAGCGGTGCGTTCATTCAGGAAGGTGCCATCTTTGCGGTTTGTCAAAAAACCAATTTATGCGGGTCCGCGGGTTCACTTTATATAGCATTTTGCCGGTTCTTTTGTGTTTATCTTCTTCTTTGATGCGGGCACAGGGCAATCTTGTTCTGTTGCCGGTAGCGGAAATTTCACAGATGAGCCCCGACTCCTCTTTTCTGATTTTGAAGGAGCACCTGAGGGCAACCCAATCCGGCCAGGACCGAACAGGAGAAGCCATCTGTCTTCAAAAAATGGGAGAACTGCTGTACCATTCCGGAAATTATTCAAATGCTATTGAACATCTGCTTCGGGCTGAACAATTGTTTCGTGAAATCAGATCTGTAAAACCCCTTGCAGATAATCTCAACCTGCTTGGCATTGTATATTATTATAACCGTCAACCACTGGACGCGTCGATACAGTTTCAGGAAGCATTAAAAATTTACTCCGGTCTGCGCGACTATAATGGCCTTGCAGCTACCTATGGCCAGATCGGGCATATCTATGAAAAAAAGCGTGACTATGACTCAGCCTATTATTTTCAGAAACTGGCTCTTTCATTCGCCATAAAAGGATCTGATAAATCCATACAGTATAAGATCTATGAAAATATCGGAAGTATCTATGAGGACAAAGGCCGATATGATTCAGCAGCAATTTATTTCCGCTATTCACTGGATGGCAACCGGCAATCGGGAAACTGGCGGGACCAGATAGAAGTGCTCAATAATTTAGGCGATGTTGCCAGCAAACAAGGTGATTTTATTTCCGGGCTTTCCTTCGCCCGCCAGGCAGTTGAATTGGCAAAACTCACTGGTGAAAAATACCAGTTGCAAAGCGGTTACAGGGATATGGCCCAGGCTTTTTTTGCTTTAAATAAATTTGACAGCGCTTATCTCTGTCTGGAAAAAAGCCGCGACCTCGTTCAGTCGATTTATGCCACTGACAACAGCCACCAGATCGCGATAATGCAGACCCTATACGATACTGAAAAGAAAAATAATGAAATCACACACCTGAATGCCGATGGAAAAATCAAAATGATCATCACAGTTGCCAGTCTCATCCTGCTGATACTTTCGGGCGCAATCGCGATTCTTATCATTAACCGGCAGAAAATAAAAATGCGCAGTGAAAAACTGCTCCACGAGAAATCCGAAGAAACGTTTAAAACAAGACAGGGATTAATGGAATCTGAACTGATAAGGAAACAGCTGGAAGAAAAATCCCTTAAAGACAAACTGGATATCAGGAGCCGTGAGCTTTCGTCTCATATTCTTCAGCTGATCGAAAAAAATGAAATAATGGAGGAACTCAAGACGGGCCTTGCAGAAGTTATAAAAGATGATAAACGTGATCAGAAAAAACAACTGCGAAACCTGCAGCAAAAAATCAGTTTCAGTTTTACTCAGGATGCCAGCTGGAATGATTTCAGGGCGATTTTCGAACAGGCACATCCTTCTTTTTTTACCGATGTACAGGCATATTGTCCGGAATTAACCACTTCCGAATTGCGTTTACTGGCCCTTATAAAAATGAATCTTTCTTCAGCGGATATTTCACGCCTGCTCGGTATTACTCCTGATAGCTTGCGCGTTACCCGTTATCGCCTTAAGAAAAAATTGCAGCTGGACCAGCATGCTTCACTCAGCTCATTTACACAATCGGTATAATAAAAATATTACAATCATATTCCGGTAATGTTACGGTAACAATATGGTAATGGCTATTCCGCTTCTTTCAAACTCATTGATCTTCAAATAACAACAGCGATGATTTTCAGGCATGTTGCTGGTTTGTTTATGCAGTTCAAAGCCTTGTTGCTTTTTTGTATACGGCTGAATTAATCAATTCCTTTTCAGGCAAACCACATTTGCGACAGAAATGCAGAATATGAAACCGTTCCAATTTTTTATCTTCCTGTTTGCTCTTTTTACCGGGTCAGTGGTTGCACAACAGAACCCGGCATTATTAAAGGGTACTGTTCTTGATGCGATCAACCGTAGCAAACTTTCCGGCGCTTCGGTGAAAATAATGGGCTCAACTGGCGGCACCACAGCGGATCTGAATGGTCAGTTTTCATTGTACCTGAGTCCCGGAAAAAATCAGCTGTCGATTAGTTATCTGGGCTACCGCGACAGTAGTATTTCAGTTGACCTGCAACCAGGCTCAGTTTCCGTTATTACAATTGAACTTACCAGTGATGCGACACAACTCAGGGGTGTTGTAGTTTCCGGATTCCTGCAGGGCCAGGCCCGGGCCCTTAACCAGCAAAAGAATGCAGACAATATCCGCAATATTATTTCTGCCGATCAGATTGGCCGCTTTCCGGATCCGAATGCAGCCGAAGCCTTGCAAAGAGTTCCCGGTGTGAATATTGAACGTGACCAGGGTGAAGGCCGTTATGTGATGATACGCGGGCTTGCACCACAGTTTAATAACATAAATGTAAATGGTGAACAGATTCCTTCTCCCGAAGCAAGCGTGCGTTATGTTGCGCTTGATGTAGTACCCAGCGACCAGCTGGCTTCAATTGAAGTAAGCAAGAGCCTTACACCTGATATGGATGGAGATGCCGTAGGAGGTTCCATCAACCTCATTACCCGCAGTGCTCAGAGCGCCAATGCAAGGATCAACGGATCCATAGTCGGAGGTTATAATAACCTGATGCGGAAACCAAATCTTCAGGGTCAGCTGCAGTTCGACAAGCGCTTTGGCAAAAGAGAACAGCTTGGGGTTATGGTCAATGCAAACTATTACGAAAATCATCTAGGCAGCGATAACTGGGAACATGCTCCATTTGATAATGAACTTGAACTCCGCGATTATGAATTGGTAAGAACAAGAATGGGACTGAGCACCACCATCGATTATAAATTCAATCAGCGTAATGAATCTTATTTCAGGGCATTGTATAGTCGCTTTACAGATCGGGAATGGCGCAGGCGTTATGTTTTTGTACCTGAGGATGAAGAAATTGAAAAGCTCACCAAGGATCGTTTTGAATCACAATCAATACTGACTTTCAACCTTGGAAGCAAACATAATTTCAAAAATTTCTTTCTGAATTATGAAGCCCAGTTCTCAGAAGGCGAGCAGTACACACCCTATGATCATGAAGTGGGATTTATTGCAGACCTGCCTTCGTCATTCAGTTTTTCGGATCCTAAATTTCCTTCTGTCAATGCACCAGGCTACACAGACAACAGCCTTTACGAATTTGATGGTGCGGAATATGGCAATACAATTGCGAAAGACAGGAATATCACAGCCAAGTTCGAAATAGGCATACCATATAAAAGCCGGAACTCTTCAGGCCTGATAAAGTTTGGTGCAAAATACCGCGCCAAGAAAAAATCATATACTATCACCAACGATGCCTATGAAAGTGATGGTGGTGTTCCCACATTAGATGCTTTTGACCAGGATCCCGTCAAAAATGAATTTCTCGGTGGCAGGTACGAAATGGGCCGTCCGCTTGATGTTACCAGTTTCAATCGTTTCTTTAATTCAAATCCAGGCCTTTTTATTCTGGATGTGGAAGGAAAGGCAATCAATGAAGCTTTGGAAGCTTATACGGCAAATGAAGATGTAACCGCCGCTTTTGCAATGGTGCGGCACCAGTTCAGCAAACTAATGCTGCTCGGTGGTTTGAGATATGAAAGAACAAAAGTGAAATACAATTCCAAGGACGTAGTGATCGATGCCGCTGGAGATTTAAAAGAAATCATACCGGTTACGGGGAGTTCATCCTATGATTTCTGGTTACCACAGGTTCAGATGAAATATGAGCTGGGCAGGTACACCAATCTTCGGGCTTCAGCAACTTTTTCTTATGCCCGGCCAAATTTCAGCGAAATTATTCCTGCACAGGAAATAAATGAGGAGGATAATATTGCCACGGTCGGTAACGCTGATCTTAAACCAACAGGCGCACTCAACCTGGACCTGATGCTTGAACATTATTTTGGAAATGTGGGTATTGTTTCTGCTGGCATTTTTCATAAACGCCTGGATAATTTCATTTATCGTCGTGTAGAATTTGGCGTGCCATACCCATCTACAGGAACACCAATCGTTCCCAGCATTGATGTGGTGCAGGCACAAAACGGAAATGAAGCATTTCTTACCGGATTTGAACTTGCCTTTCAGCGGAAGCTCGATTTCTTACCCAGCTTTCTGAAGAATTTCGGTGTTTATGCCAACTATACCTACACTCACTCAGAAGCGCGTATACAAGCCCGTGACGCTGATGGAACAAAACCCGATGAGATTGAAAAACTGCGTCTCCCCGGTCAGGCGACAAATGTGGGTAACCTGGCCCTTGCATATGAATCAAGTAAACTCGTACTGCGAGTTTCAGCCAATTTTAATGGCGAATACCTGAGCGAAGTAGGCGCCTCTCCTGTTGAAGATCTTCATGTAAAAAACAGGATACAGCTGGATTTCAGCGGCAGCTACTCCCTCAACAGTAATTTTCGTTTGTTCGCTGAGGTTATGAACCTGACCAACCAGCCTTTTGAAACCTACCTTGGCGACAAGAATATTTATGCTCAGAGAGAATTCTATTCCTGGTGGGCAAGGCTGGGTTTGAAATCCGATTTCAAGGCGAAATCAAAAAACTGATTCACACCATCATTTTAAATTTAACTGATCATGTTATATAAATTATGTCTGACATCATTATGTCTGCTCCTGCTTTTAAATGCCTGCGATAAACGTGATGACAATCTGGTATATCCCCTGACATCTTCAGAATTTCCTCAGGTCATGAAATTTGATGATGAAGAAGATGGTGACCTGGAAGATGAAGATAAATTCAGTTTCAAACTGACACTTAATGACAGGATAGATCCTGAAGGAGAGGAACTGGGGGGAACGATCATTCCATTAACAGGCGATGCTATAGTATCATTCGAAATAAAAGAAATTGAAGGATTTGCTAAACTGTCAGATTATATCAAGGGTGCAGAAGCTTTTTACGAAATAGACGACTGTACCACTTCAGCCGATCAGGGTATTGACCTCAATCTGAATTTTGATATCAATACAGGAAAAGGAACAGTAAGATTTCCAAAAGATGTGGAAGAAATTGAAATCGAATTTGAAACTGATCCTGATTTATTTGACGATGACATATTGAATGAGGATGACCGTTCAATCACAATTGCAATTACATCCATTCAGCCCACGGGTGACCAGATCACCTGGAATCCAACCCTGGATTTTAAATACACGGTTCTGGATGACGAAGCTATCTACGGCGATTGGGAACTGGACCCCGGAGATCCTGTACAGTTTCAGAAATTCAAAGAATTATTCGGAATCATAAATTCAGATATAAATGAACTTAGTGCCGCTGATGTAGACAAGATAGAAATCAGTATTGAGTTTAACGAAG
>JAATGW010000437.1 GCA_015654495.1 Chitinophagales bacterium | reverse complement strand
CTGCATGCTGGCTGCAGACTGAACAAGGAAACAATTATGTGAAGGCGATTTTAAAACCGGGGTTTTCACTTACTGAGAGTAATTCAGATCAGATCCCGATTGTACTCGGCGACCTGGGGGAAGGTTACCTGATAATGAAGAAAGAATCCTGGGGTATAGAAATAAATGAACTGGTGATCAACTGGAAAACCAAAGCTCCGGCTATAATTGAAATGTATTTCGGAACCTCTGCAACAGATAATTCCGGCTCAACAGTGATGGCTACCTGGGACAGGCCTTTTATGCCTGACTGGCGTGCAGGGTATTACTGTATCCCCGGAGCAAAGGAAGGACCTGTTCAGAGTTATTTCCGTATGTGGGATTTTGGTAATACCAATATTGCTTTGGGGTCTTTTGCCACAACCCTTGGCGCACCTTATGGTGCCGCTTTTCCTCGTCCTACTCTATATGCCTCGATGGGTTCAGACAAAGGATTTGTAACCATCGGAGCAGGAACTGTTCCTGATGCAGCTCTTTCATTGTGCCTGCAATCAACAAACAGTTGCCTGAAATTGCTATATCGCGAAGATTTATGGAAAGCATCCACTACCCTTTCGAGAAAATGGGAAAAACCGCTGAGGATTTCTGTATCTAATGATGCCTATTCTTCAATAAAAAAATATTACAGCTCATTTACAAAGCCTGAAAGAAAAACCGCAGCAGTTCCTGTTAAATCTATCTGGAATACATGGGGGATGTGGAAAGACAGAAAGTATCCCATCCGGCCCATTGCTGATCTCAGTTCCAGATTAGGAGCAGGAATGCTGGTTCTGGACGATCCCTGGGAAGAATCACAGGGCGCAGGGAAACCTTCATTAAAAAGATTTCCTGAATTCAATAATGACCTTGCCTATATCAGATCCAAAAATCTGCAAGTGGGAATATGGGAAACGATGGGATGGATCTCAGAGCCCTATGCAGCCGGGCTCACAGACGCCGACCTTATTCTCAACAAAAACGGAAAACCCTGCAAAGGGAACTGGGCTTTCAATCCCTGGAGTGAAGGCTACTATTGTCTTGATATCAGCTCTGAAAAAACAAGAAAGTTTTTACAGGAGCGAACAATTGCTGTAATGAAATCTATCCGACCTGCTCTTATCAAACTCGATTTCGGTTATGGGTTACCGGATCCCAATATGGGAGTGCCGGCAAATCCTTTATACCGTGGCGAAAGATATTCTTATGAATTGCTGAAGCTTATTTCAGAAGCCGCGAAATCTGTGGATCCAAATGTGGTGATTATGTATTATAGTATCTCGCCACTTTTTCTTGCACATGCAGATATGGTTTCACTGGATGACCAGGGCGACCTTGGGCTCGATATAAAAGGCGGTCACCAGGAATGGAGTATCTGGGCTTCATTGATTTCTGAATACAATACGATCATCAGTGGTTCCTCATCATACGACTGGGATCAGGATGATGAGGTGATCCTGAACAGTTTTATTCTTGGTCATCCCGGATCAGTTCTTGCCAGCCATCTAAATGATCAGAAAGTTCCCGAAAAATACCTCAACAGGCGTTTCGCCATCAATCAATGGTATCGCAAAACGACCAATTGGAGTCCACTATGGTTGAACAGCAGCACAGGTTCAACTGTGAAACCGCCGGTAATTAATAGCTGGGGACGAATGGAGAATAACAAACTGACTGCGGTTTCTCTGAGAGAAAATTCGAAATCTCCTATCACAGATAAAAAACTGGAAAAAATAAAATGGACGGGCAGATGGACGCTTATTGCCCAGGACGATGCGGATATTCTTTCTTCGGCTATGCTTGCCTGTGTGCCTTATGATGCTGGCTGGATCAGCATTCCGGCGCAGGTAAAACCGGTATCAGTCGAAAGGAAAAGTGTGAGCGGATCGCTTCCTTACGATAAATGGAGCTGGAAAGATGGCCAGTTACTTATTTCTGTTTCGGCGGCTGAGCTGGAGCAGACTGCAGGATTTCTTATAAACCAAAAACGATAAATCTAACAATGTCTGAACTGCCTTTAACTAACTACTAACTATTAACCAAACGACAAATCGCCTGCTTATGCAAATCAAATTTAAAACTATCGTTAGTTCTTTGCTGATGCTACTTTTTGTAGTGATGCAACTGACTTCCCAGGCGCAAACGCGCGTAACAGGTAAGGTTTCCGATAATACCGGAAAGCCTGTTATTGGGGCCACTATTACTGTAAAAGGAACAACTGTCGCCACCACTTCAGGTGATGATGGTAACTTTGAAATTAACGTTCCTGCCGGAAGCAATCGGGTACTCGTTATTACTTCCGTCGGATTCCAGACTTTAGAAGTTGCTGCAACTGCCGCTGCAGCAAATGTTACATTGCAACCTACGACCAACAACCTCAATGAAGTTGTAGTTACAGGTTATTCTTCCCAAAGAAGGAAAGACATCACCGGCTCTGTGGCTGTTGTTAAAGTATCTGACCTTGCAGCAATACCAGCAGCCAGTGCAGAAAATCAATTACAGGGTCGTGCCGCAGGTGTAACTGTAATTGCTAACAATGAACCAGGAAGCGTGGCTAAAGTGAGGATACGTGGATATGCATCCTTTACCGGTAACGATCCTTTATTTGTTATCGATGGCGTACCGAGCGGCTCCATGGCTGGTTTAAATCCTGACGACATTGAGTCTATGCAGGTTTTAAAAGACGCCGCCTCTGCATCAATTTATGGCTCACGTGCATCAAACGGAGTAATCATTGTTACTACGAAGAGAGGCAGGTCTGGTAGGGCCCGGGTGTCATACAGTGGTTATTATGGGTTAGGCTTCCCTGGTGAAGGTTATTCAAAGAAATTACTTAATCCACAGGAACAGGCTGATCTGCTTTGGCTGGCTACAAAAAATACTAATGGTGGCACACCTTCCACTGTTCAGTATGGCAGCGGTGCAAGTCCTGTGCTTCCTGATTATCTGCTTGCCGGAGCTGCTACAACCTATGGCGGACTCTTTGAAGGTGATCCGAAAGTAAATCCAAGTTTGTACGATCTCAATTATGCGAACCTGGGTGATGCCAGCTATATCCCTTATCTGATTGTAAAAGCAAATAAACAGGGTACCAACTGGTGGAATGAAGTGACACAGACGGCACCGATTATCGATCAGAATATAAATGTATCCGGAGGAACTGCCGGTCAGGGCCGGTACCTTTTCAGCCTCAATTATTTCAACCAGGATGGTATTGTAGTTGAGAACTTTTATCGTCGTTATACCGCGAGAATGAATTCTGAATTCAACGTCGGAAAAAATATCAGGATTGGTGAAAACCTTCAGCTGCTTTTTTCTGATGCCAACAGTGCTGAAAATAACACAGAGGCTTCCACTATTGCGCTATCCCGCGATATTCTTGCCATCATTCCGGTTTATACCATTAAACCAGGGGATTTTGCAGGAACAAAAGGAAATGGCTTAGGTACTGCTGACAATCCACTTGCTGTAAGGAATCGCCTTAAAGAAAACAGGAACCAGAACTTCAACATTTTTGGTAATATTTATGCTGAAGTGGATTTCCTGAAGCATTTTACAGTAAGGTCAAGTTTTGGTGGCGCTTACAATAATTTTAATTCACGCGCCTATCCATACATTGAATATGAAGGATCTGAAAACGTCCGCAATCCGCGACTCACGACTCAATTCAGCAAGTTCAGGTCGTGGACATGGACAAACCAGATTTCTTATAAACAAACTTTTGGCGATCATGAAATTGCCGCACTCGCAGGGACTGAAGCAGTTGAAGAGTTGGGAGAAAACCTGGTCGGTTCAAGAGATAACTTTTTCGTTTACGACAATTATGATTACATCACCACCAATGCCGGAACCAGTAATCAGTTAGCCAGTGGCGGTCTGGGCCAGTCATCTGCATTATTTTCTTTATTTGGAAAAGTTGACTATGCATTCAAAAACAGATACCTGGCAAGTATTACAGTTCGTCGTGATGGTTCATCCAGGTTTGGATCACAAAGCAGGTATGCTGTATTTCCTGCAGGATCTTTGGGATGGAGGATTTCCGAGGAAGCTTTCTTAAGGAATGTGAGTTGGATAAATGACCTGAAGATCCGCGGAAGTTATGGGACTATGGGTAATCAGCGAATAGATCCGGCAAACCAGTATACACGTTTTATCGGAAGTAACGGTGCTGCCAACTATGCGATCAACGGATCAAGTACAACTACACAACCAGGGTTCTTCCTTGGGTTTATCGGCAACCAGGCTGGTAAATGGGAAACCAATATAACAACCAATATCGGTTTTGATGCGACGCTGTTCGGTGGAAATACCGATATCACTTTCGACTGGTATTCCAAGAAGACTGAAGATCTTTTGTTCCAGGTTGAACAACCGGCGACTGCTGGCGGAACAGCTTCAGCGAATCCACCGTTTGTGAATATTGCCAGTATGAAAAATACGGGTATTGACCTTGCTGTTACACAACGTGCATGGCTGGGTGGAAAAAATGGAGTTCGTTTTGAAGGAACATTAACTTTTACTACCTACAAAAACGAAATCACCAAGATTGCTGATGGCGTCGACTTTTTCGATTCCAACAGTCCACTCAATGAGCAGAACAGGATCAGTGGTATATTTACACGTAACGCTGTTGGTCACCCGATCAATTCTTTTTACGGATACAAAGTGCTTGGTATTTTCCAGTCGGCTGATGAAGTTGCAAAGCATGCTACTCAGGATGCAGCAGCTCCGGGGCGTTTGAAATACCAGGATACAAACGGTGACGGTTCCATTACACCCGATGATCGTGTGTTCTATGGAAATCCGAATCCGAAATTCACCTACGGTTTGAATCTTGCATTTTCTTACAAAGGTTTTGATCTGACTGCCTTCTTCTATGGTGTTGAGGGACGTGATGTGATCAACTATTCCAGATTCGGTCTTGATTTTTATCAGTCAAGTTTAGGTAATAAACTGAAATCCGCTTTATATGAAAGCTGGTTGCCGGATGGCAGTCGCCCGAATGCAACAATTCCAATGCAGGAATTGACCAGTACTTTCAGCTCAAATGCGAATCCAACTTCTTATTACATGGAGGATGGTTCTTACCTGCGTCTTAGAAATCTGACTTTGGGTTATACACTTCCTCAGAGCCTGGTAAGCAAGGTTAGAATTGACAGGGTTCGTCTTTATGTTCAGG
>JAATGW010000273.1 GCA_015654495.1 Chitinophagales bacterium | reverse complement strand
TCTTTTTTGGTGGTAGCACCGAACTTCAAACATAAAACCTAAAACTTAAAAACCTGACAACCTGATAACCGCAGCACCCAACAGGCAAGTGGCAAGAGGAACAGCTAGGGAGCAGTTGATAGGATTTCTGCAATGGAGGGGTTGATGGTAGAAGTGGATAGTGTAAGGTTAAAAACGGGAAGAAACAAGAACCCGTTAACTGACTCAAATACAGAGCCTTCAATTTTTTTATATGGATCATTTGCAATAGAGCGGAAACTGTGTTAACTTATAGTGATCCGGATTTTTTCGTTCATAACAATAAGTATGATGAAAGCCATTGTCCTCTGTTTATTCGTCCTTTGCAATACCGCATTATTTACCGGAGTACGGGCACAGTCTGAACGGTTTGCCTATGCAGTGACAGATCTTAAAAAAGATGGATTCGCCTGGATTACCTTAAGAAAACTTGATCTCAGAAACGGGGATTTCAGTACAACTCTGCTCGACGGTAGTAATAAAGATGCAAAGCTTTTTGATGCTGCTACAAGGCAGCAATCAAGGAAATTGATTACGGATACCAATCATCTTTATCAGCCACAACTCGCTTTCGGCACAGGAGTATCTGCGATCGCGTACGACAGAAAAAACAATCGCATTTTTTTTGTACCCATGTTTGTAGATCAGCTGCGCTATGTTGACCTGGAAACAATGAAAGTATTTTGTGTTACAGGGAAAGGCTTCTATAATGAGGCTGGTTCTGAACTGGGAGCCGTCAACACACTTCCAAGAATGGTAATTGCGGGTGACGGTTATGGTTATACTATTTCAAATGACGGTAATCATTTGTTCCGCTTTTCAACAAGCGGGATACCTGAAATCTCCGACCTGGGATCACTCGTTGATCATCACGCCAATAATCAAATGACGATTCACAATGCCTGTGGAAACGGAGGCGGAGATATGATCGCGGACGACGACGGAAACCTTTTTCTGCTGACTGCACAGAACGGCGTTTATAAAATAAAGATCAGCAACCTGGAGACTGTCTATCTCGGAAAAATTTCTGGTCTGCCCGAACAATTCGCTACCAATGGCGCGGCAGTTGATGATGAAGGCCGGATTCTGCTGAGCAGTTCCGTGTACAAGGAAGCCTGGTATAAAGTTGATCCTGAAAACTGGAAGGCCATCGAATTCAAACCCCGCAACGGATTGTTCAAAACAGCAGACCTCGCCAACAGCAACCTGCTGATGACAGCCAGATCAGCAAAGAATAAAAAGTCACCTGAATTCTATTCCGCGAGTAATGGGCTTATAAAACTGTATCCCAACCCGGCGGAAAAAAACAGGTTCATGATCAGGTTAACCAATCTGGAGCCGGGTGACTATTCCCTGAGTGTGACCGATATTCTGGGGCGTGTGATCCTGGAGAAAAAAATCGGCATTGGCACTTCCACTCATACGGAGACGGTTAATTTTCCTCCTAAAACTTCGATCGGACTTTATCTCGTGAAGATTGTAAACAAAAAAAACAACCAGGTATTCAGTGAAAAATTAATGCTGAATAAAATGGAATAGCGTTAAAGTAAAGCTGAATTCCCTCCGCTTTTCAATCACCCCTGTACCTGAACAAATGACTAATAGTATACCATGCCATAGCCGGGAAAAAAACCATCGGCACAGCAAGACCCGGAAATAATTCAGGGCTCTTTACATCAAGCGGCAAAGACGCAGAAATCGGAATAATCACGCAGGCGAAGGAAACGATGGAAAAGATGAAATTAAAAACAATCTCACCTTTTCCCTTAAGCCATTTTAGCAAAGCCCATTCAACGAAACCGGCAACAAAACAGGCAAGCACACTCATACCGATAATGCTTCCTGTATTAACCACTTTTGAATAATCAATTGTAGTCGCAAAAAAATAAAAGCGGTTATAGATCAGAGCGGTTACAATGGTAATGATGCTGGCAAAAAGACTATGATAAAAAATTCGTTTGTACATAGACTTATTTGGTAACAGGAACATTAACATCAACTTTGAACTTTGCACTTCCGTGTTCAGGTTCTTCTGTATTCACATTGTAGTCGAGGCGGTTGATCTCAAAACTGCCGGCAAAAATACTTCCATCAAATGTAAATGGTATGGTAGCGTCTTTTTTTACACCATGCATTTCGATTGTTCCTTTTGTCTCAAAACCGGTAGCTGTTTTTGAAAATGAAGATGATGTATACCGGATGGTTGGGTATTTTTCCGCATCAAACCATTTGGCACTTTTGGCATGTGTGTTTTTCATTCCATTACCCGTATTAATCGTAGCCACATCGAGCGTTACATCCATTTTCGAATTGGCGAGGTCATTCGGATCAAAATTGATAGTGCCTTTTAAACCGCTGAATTCACCGGAAGGGTCTCCCCCGTTAAATTTCACGGAAGCATTGCTCGCGATTATCCATTCCTGAGAAGAAATAACGGTAAAAGCAGATGCAATAACAAGAATAACGGCAGCGAAGGGGTAAATCGCTTTTTTCATAATAGTTCAGTTTATATGATTAATGTCTTAAAAATAAAACAGGTCGAAAATAAGCAGTTTTAAATTGAGACGAAGCAGGAAATTTCGGCTACCAACGGTGGAAAGGAATTTTTTCGGGAGCAGCATTCCCATCGGGATGCTGGTAAATCGGGATTTTAGTATAGCCTTTACCGGGATTACCGGTAAAACGATACTTCTACTATAAAAATAATGATCCCGTTTTCAAAGAATCCGGCAGAACAGCGGCTCTGTTATTCAGTAGTACTATTCCTAAATTTTTGTTAACAATAAATCCTTAAATTCAGTTCAGCATCATATTGAAAGCAGATCGCCGAAGACGGCCGGGTTTGAATTTTATGCAGGAAGAAATAACAAAACATGCTAGGAAAATATTGCAGTAATGAAGAAGCCGTTAGTCAGGCTAAGAAAATTATCAGCATCATCGGTAAATAAAGAAAGGCTAAACTGCACTGCAAGTATTATAGCACTGGTATAAAACCAGCTTTCAATTCACTCTCCGTTTCATTCTCGAAAACGGAAAACCACCACATCCTTTTTTCGGATTATCACGGTCGGCCTGTGGAAATTTCAATGCAGATACCGTGTCCTCGGCATTGTATACAGTCAGACAAAAACCCCAGCCATAAGGTTCCATTCCCTTAAACTGCATAAAATCGATCCGGGTATACAGTCCTTTTTCCGATGGATTTTTCTGATCGTTCCTTGTCAGAAGATATTGTTCCTTTTCATTCCAGCTGATAATATGATATTTTGCCCTTGGCTCCATAAAGAACAACTCATCTGTGACCGAATAATTATTTCCATAGCCATCGGTGAATCGTCCTTTAATCCATTCAGGCAAAGTAGTCCCGGCCCATTTCTCCGGTGATCCGCTCGTGGTAACTAATAAAAACAGCAAACAAAATTTCAGATACATATGCCAGCTAAATTAACGAATTCATTTTTCAGAATTTGATTTTCCGGGTATTGCATTCCTATCTGCCAATAACAGAATCTTCGTCCTGAATAAATTTTCCTTTTTTTACGGGCTGCCTGGGCTTGATACGAACTGACAAATAATAGTGCCAGAGAATCATCGTTGCAACGGTACGAAAAGGTTTCCATGCGTTCGTTGCAGACAAAACCATTTCACGGGAACTTTCTTTCGGCATTTTCTTAAGCGTCTTTAAAGCGTTTACAGCTGCCAGATCTCCGGGCGGAAAAATATCAACACGTTGAAGTACAAAAATCAGGTAAATATCCACCGTCCAATTACCGATTCCTTTTAACTTCAGAAGCGAGTGTCTGATATCTTCATCAGAAAGTGTTTCCATTTGTTTCAGGTCAAATTCACCATTAACTATTGCTCGAGCCAGGCCTCTGACATATCCGCTTTTCTGGCGACTGAAATAACATGTTTTTAATTCTTCGTCTGTGAGCAACAAAACACCTGACGGAGTAATGTCTCCTATTTTTTCCTTCAACTTATTCAGTGCAGCCAATGCTGAAGCCAGTGAAACCTGCTGTTCGAGAATGATATGCACAAGGGCTTCAAATGTATTAAGCCTCTTCCATAACGGCGGATAACCATGCTCAGTTATTACCCTTTTAATATCAGTATCCGAAAACGCGAGATGATCGCAGATGGAAATAAAATTTTCTTCAGAAAAAGTATGTTGCATTAAGAACTGCGAATAAAGTAATCTGAAATGAAGTTTGTAAATTATACAAATGCCTGGCCAAAGCCAAGTCTTTTAGCGGTTCTTTATGAACAACCAGTGTAAATAGTACTGTTTTTTGTTCCTTTTAAACTTCACCTATGTCTTCCATTATATTATCTCTGAACTATCCGGGGAGGAAAGTCAAAAAAGACAGGAAGCAAAAGCGATCTTACTATAACCTGGCAGGATTTCCGGTATTCGTACTCGTAGACAAATTCTCTCAATAGCTTTTAAGTCTCTTTTCCCAGGTTCTTTGCTTAATACAAAATCCGGCTAACAGGCTTAGCCGGATTTTAATCTTATTCAGATGCAGGTGGCATCTGAAAAATCATTCGAACCAGGGTTAAAACATGAAACCAACTCCAAGCGTAATTCCCAGATTGGAAAAATTACTTTTTTCCAGTACTTCATTTTTATTTGTGGCATAGCTATAACTCAGTCCCACCAGGCCTACCCAGGTTCCTTCTGTTTTGATGATCGTTCCAATTTCAGGGCGAACCACAAAACCCCAGTTGTAATCATCAGAATAATAAACGTTATAATATACTGTCTGTTTCAAATATTGCGCTCCCACACCAAGGCCTGCGTATGGCTTAAATAATTTCGAGTTACCAAAATAATAATGTGCCGTAAGGGTTAGAGGGGCCTGATAAACTTCTGCAATAAAATCTGTAGTGATAGCTCGGTTGCCATCAGGCTTAGTAAAAGTAGTCCGG
This sequence comes from Chitinophagales bacterium, assembly GCA_015654495.1. Taxonomy (GTDB): domain Bacteria; phylum Bacteroidota; class Bacteroidia; order Chitinophagales; family Chitinophagaceae; genus Pollutibacter. The sequence continues at coordinate 9,353 of JAATGW010000273.1, read as the reverse complement.
GGCTGGAATTCTTCATATGTATTCCAGTTAAAAGCCACGCCTGCATAAAAATGATCATCAAAAAAATATCGGTATTCCAGTTTACCACCGGCAAAATTGGTTTTGGTTAGGTAATTTTCGCTCATTGGAATATTAATCTCCCAGGCTCCGCTTAATAATGATTTTTGCGCAAGTAACTGGTTGGAGCAAAAACTCAACATTAGTAAAATAAAAAGTCTGCTGTATTTCATAAACCTTTTTTGAATAGTTAAATAGTGTTGCTATAGGTTAATTGGTTTTAATGTATGGTGATTGCCCGAAGGACTGTCGAATAGCTTCAACACCCAACTGCAAATCATTAGAAGTATTTCCGAGTCCTCCTGACATTACTGATCCCCAGGGCACAAGAAGTTTTTGAGAAGATTGCGCATTCTTAAGATCGAGCATATCGAGTATCAATGTGCCTGTTGGTATAGAATATACATAGCCGCCACTTGGATAGTATGGGGGATAATAACACCAACCCCAGTAACAACCCCAATAACCCCACCACCATCCCGGATACACTACACCAAGATTCAAATCCTTGATGACAGATAATGACATGCCCAGATCAGGATGGCTTCCGTAATTCACAAATGTATATCCGCGGGCAGCCATGTTTGCTTTAACCTCATCCACCAATTGTTTGGCACCCGCATTAAACCAGAGAGTATCATTCGGATCCGTAGTGGACAACGAAATCGTATCAGAAATAAAAAACGTTTTGTACGAAGAGAAATTAGCATCCGGACTTTTTAAAGTCTGAACGGCAAAACTATCAGAAAGCTGACCTAAGTCAGGCTCTTTTCTGCAGGCGATTACACAGGTTAATCCAAAAAGAATAGCAACAATTCGAAATTTCATGATTATTGTTTTAAATATTCAATTCGCTAAAACTGAAATTAGTATAGAATCTTAATCACATTGTTCTTCTCATTAAAACAAAACTGATTTAACTGTTAAATAAATTTGTACATGCAGCGTCTGCAAATGATGAGAAAATAAAAAAATAAATTCGGGAACTACCGGAGGAAAAAGAAGAAGAACATTGATGCACCAGATTATACCTTGCAGAAAACTATATACAATTCCGAAGTAAATCGCTGCAGATGCGGAATTATTATTTATGTAGGTTATGAGATTTTCCGGAAAAAATTTTATTTGAGATCAAAAACCACTTTTGCATTTTTTTGTTCTGAAGATGAGATAAAGAGCTCATACTTTTTTGTACCTGCATATACAATCATAACAGAGGTATTCGGCGGAATAGATCCCAGGTTTTCGGCAACCATAATGAGTTCATGATGCGGATGTTCGTCATCCACTTTTATTTTAAAGGAAATAGGTTGCTGTGAAAGTCGCGCGCGGGAAACGAGCAATTGATTATTATGATAAATACTCACGGTGTCTCCATCAATTTCTCCATTATCATATAACGCCACCGAAATATCGCCTTCTTCTGTTTCAATCTGAGTAACCAGCGGATTTGCCCTCGTGGTCAGCACTTTTGGCGGAGGAGGGAAAACAGCCTTTTGTTTTGGTAGTTGCAACTCCGCAGATCGCGAATTAGTTGATGGGCTTATAATTTCAGGTGTTGTCTGCTTTTTTGCAGTCGTAGTAGCGGGCGATTTTTTAGGAGTGGGTTTTGCAGCCGTTGAATTTCGGTTAGGGTTGGCCGATACACTGGCCGGTTTTTTTGCGGGTGGCGCCACTGCTCTGGTTACAGGTTTTGTTGCCGTTGGTGGCACCGTCTTTTTTGCGACTGGCGGAGGGGTGATAATACATTCACGAAAAGTGATATCATCCATCACAAAATCATTGCCGCAGCCACCAGGCGAATAATTAATCATATTCAGAATCAGTCCAGATCCCGTGGAAGGGGTTGTGAATACAGCTTTGTATTGAGTCCATGTCGGAGATTCCTGGCGTTGCAATTCACCTGTACTGACCTGTGTAATTATTTTTCTGTCCACATCAAGCAATCGGATGGCAATATCGGGAAGCAGCGGATAAGGACATTTATCGGAAATCCGGCAAACATTCATCATCCATACAGCAAATTCATAGGTGGTACCAGCCTTCAGTCCATTAACAGGAGTTGAAAAAAAAGTACCGCTCCGGTGTGATGCATTTATCAGCATCATATTACCGTCTGCGTCTCCCGACGTGTGATCTTCTGTGATTGTATGCCAGTCGCCTCCAAAACAATCACTCGTATAAGAAACATAACTGTAGTGCCCATCCTGAGGACATGAATTACCTACACGACTATAATTAAATGAAGTCTGCGAATTGATTTCCTGCACATTTCCCTTTCCGAAATGGATGGTAATAAGAGGTTTGAGAAAGGTACAATTGCCGGTTTGCGCCTTGATATATAAGGTGAGTGGGATAAAAAATAAAAGAAGTAACAGCTTTTTCACAAACCATCGGCTTTCTTATTAAAGCTATTTCAATTCTTTTAGAAAATCCTGATAAAACAGATGAATGGTGATTTTATGTTTTGAAATGTAGCTGTTGCTAATAGAATTTTCCAACCTTGGCAAAAATACCTCCGAGGTTTATCATTCAGACTTCAGGCTCTTAACCGGATTTGCCAGTGCTGCTTTTATCGTTTGAAAACCAGTTATGATAAAGGTGACAACCAATACAATCAGAATAGCTGTAACAAAAAACCACCAGCTGACCGTGATTCTATTCGCAAAATCCTGCAGCCAGGAATCCATTAACCACCAGGACAGGGGAAATGAAACCAGCCCTGCAATCAGGATCAGCTTAAAGAATTCGAAAGAAAGCATTCCCACAATTCCGGCCACAGAAGCTCCCAGTATTTTACGAATACCTATTTCTCTCACACGCTGATTGGCAGCATAGGCTACTAACCCAAAAAGGCCCATAGTTGCGACTAAAATTGCCAGAATTGCAAAACTGATGAATAAGCTGCCCATGCGTTGCTCCGTTTGATAAGCGAGGTTAAATTTTTCATCCAGAAATGAATAATCAAGGGGTTGGCCTGTCTGAAAGTCCTGCCATTTCAATTTTATTTTTTCAAGCGTGGTTGATAAATCAGCTTTATCCAGTTTCACCGCCATACTGTTATTTTCTTTACCCAGGAATAATGCAAGCGGGGCAACAGCTTCCCGCAATGAATTAAAATTGAAATTTCTCATTTTGCCAATTACCCTAAACTCCTTCAGTATAGAATTGCCATTATCGGAAAGGACAAACAATTTTTTTCCCATCAGTCCTTTCACCCCCAAAAGCCTGGCTGCCGATTCATTCACAATTACTGCGGTTGAATCTGAGCGATAATCCGAAGAGAAATTCCTCCCTTCCAGCATTTTTATTTCTAAAGTCGGTACATAGTCCTGGTCAACATACCAGGATTGCATTGCAATAGCTGACTTAGCATCCGGAACCGGGGAAGTGAAAAATCCATTGTTGTTACGGTCGCCGTTTACTGGTAAATAACCTGTAATGGTTGCATTTTTTATTCCGCTGATTTTCTTCAATTCATTTCTGAAAGCAGATACATCATTCTTCAATACATCAATGTGATGGATAATCAGTACCTGCTGCCGGTCGTAGCCAATGTCTTTATTACGCATATAGCGCAACTGACTATAAATAACGATTGTTCCGATGATGAGAATAATTGAAACAGAAAACTGGACCACAACAAGAAAATTTCGCAACCAGGCACCTCTAAGCCCCTTTATCAACTTACCTTTCAACACATCTGCCGGCTCAAATGCGGAAAGCAAAAAAGCAGGATAAATTCCGGAAAGCAAACCGGTTATTATGGCAATCGCCAGGAACGAAAGGCTGATGGTGGGCTCAAGCAATACATTCAGCTGAAGATTTTTTCCTGCCAGCTCATTGAAAAAAGGCATGAGCAACACCGTATAAACAATGGCGAAAATAAGTGCGACCAAACTGACCAGTACAGACTCGGTAAGGAACTGTCTAATGAGGTTTTTCCTCAGTGAGCCCAGTACTTTTCTGATACCAACTTCGCGTGCTCTTGCGGAAGAGCGGGCCGTGGATAGATTCATGAAATTGGCGCAGGCGATTATCATGATAAAAAATGCCGCCACAGAAAATATATAGATATAACTGAGACTGCTATTGGCATCCAACTCTCCCAGCCTGCCCGAACGCAAATGAATATCGCTGAGGGGAGTGAGGGTTAGTTTTGAAAAATTTCCCTGGCTATTAAATTCTTTCAACCCGATACCCAGAACATTTTTTAAATCCGGTTCCAGCTTTCCGTTTAGAAGTTCATTCAACCTCATTTCGAACTCAGGAATATCTGTATTTTCTTCCAGGAGCAGATAGGTATTGAAATTCTGACTCAGCCAGTCATCATCTACACTCATTTCAGTTTCTGAAAAAGGAAGAAAGAAATCAAAGTTGAAATGAGAATTCAACGGAATATCCCGGATAACACCTGTGATCTTACGGAATGTGGTATCATTTACAGTGAGGTACCCGCCAACGATATCAGTACGGCCAAAATATTTCAATGCAACAGATTCATTCACAACAACAGAACCCGGATAGGCTAATGCTGTTTCAGGATCCCCGGCAAGCATCTGAAAACTGAATAGCCTGAACAGGGTTGAGTCTCCATAAGCAACCCGGTTTTCACGGATATTAAAATCGCCTTTTTTCACAAGCATGGTTTCATGCCAGCGAAGCCTGGTATATCCCCTGACCTGTGGAATTTCCTTTACGGCAACTGGTCCCAGCAAAGCAGGAGTTTGAGCTACATCAGCATGTACTCCGCCAAATTTGATTTCGTTGTTTACACGGTAAATATTTCCGGCGTTTGTGTTGAATTTGTCATAGCTGTATTCGTCATGTACATACAAACTGATCAACATGCAGGCAGCCAAGCCAATGGATAATCCGAAAATATTAAATGCAGTAAAAAACCGGTTTTTTCTGAAATTCCGGAGAGCAGTGTTAAGGTAGTTCATGTACATGGGAACCTGGTTCTGCCATGTTACGACTGAAAATCGATAAAAGTTACTGATTGTTTAAACTAACTTCAATACGCTCAACATTCATTGTCGATTTGCAGAATGCAAATCCTGACAACCTGAAGTTTGAAATTTTAATTTCCTGATTGAGAATATCAGGCAGATGCTGTCTTTCTTTTTTTAATACGGAACCTACGGATATCCTTCAACCCGATCATCTTGCCATTTTCCGCATCCCATACTTTAAGTCGCAGACATGCGATTATATCCTGAATACGCAAGGAAGTCGTTTTACAATTTTGCAGATCAGGTAATTTGCGCATCACTTCCGGCAACCGATAAAACGGGATACGGGCATTCAGGTGATGAATATGATGATAACCGATATTTCCTGTCATCCAGGCCATCAGTGGATTCATCTTCATATAACTTGAAGATTCCATTGCAGCTTTTTCATAAGCCCATTCATTATTCCCGGCAAACTGAACACCTGGAAAATTATGCTGCGCATAGAACAAATAAGAACCAGTTGCAAATGCGATAAGAAAAGGAAAAAAGAAAAAAAACATCCAGACCTGCCATCCTAAAAAAATAAATACAAGTGTGGAAACGCCGAAATGAAGTACAAGAGCGAGCATCGAATCCCAGTGTCTTTTCGGACTGCTTATAAAGGACGAAAGGCACATTCCGTAAATGAACATAGTGAAATAGCCAAGTGCAATAGTAACAGGGTGACGAACGGCCAGGTATCCGAATCTTTCAGCGCGCGACATCTGCTGATACTTAACTTTTGTGGCAATCGGAAATGAACCTATACTCGCAGAAAACAACTTGGAATTATGTTTGTGATGATGGTCATGTGATCTCTTCCAGATGCTGGTAGGTGAAAGGATAATAATTCCAAATACCTTCATTAAAAGCGTAGCAATTTTAGAATGATTCAGAATAGCACGATGTTCAAAATCATGGTATATGATAAACATCCTCACCAATAACAATCCCGCACATAAACTGCACGCTGCTTTTATTACAATACCAGGTAGCCATACAGTGCCTGCCATAAACAATGCAACAAGGACAATTGTTACTAATGTTTGATACCAGCTGGTAAATTTATTTTCATTGGCATAAATTTTTGTTGCCTGAATCAATGCTTTTCCAGTTAATATAGTTCTTTGATTTTCCATTAACGATTAATTAAATACGTATGGCACGCCTGAGTTGTTTGTATAGGTAACGTGCTTCAGCACATGCCGGACCAGTTGAAATTAGCTCTATTAGCTTAGGTGGGGTGTTAAACTGTTGGTAACGAACCTATTCCCCCGGTAAACCTGTGAATGATATAAGAAATAAACTAAATAGTGTACATCAATTGCTCGGGGAAAAAGACGACCTTGTTGCGATTGGACTTATAAAAATACAGTATGACAGATAAAAAAACGGATAACACGGAGATGGAAAAGGCTAAGCAGATGACTACTGTAGCGATTATCGAATATGTAGAAAATGCTGTGGTTATAAAAACTATACTGAAAAAATCTTCCGGGAATGTTTCCATTATGTCAGTAGATACAGGAGAGGGATTAAATGAAAGAACCAGTCCTTTTGATACTTTTGTACAGGTGATTGACGGGAAGGCTGATCTTGTTATCAGCGAAAAACTTTACCCACTGAAAACGGGCGATTCAATCATTATCCCGGCCCATGCATCCAACCTGGTAAAACCCGACGTAAGATTTAAAATGCTACAAACGGTTTTGAAAAGCGGATATGATATTTAAACTCCGACCAGGATTTTATTCGCCAGCTTATTTGTTCGCCAGGCCAGGTTCTGGCCAGGTTACATTACTATAAATTTCAAAGACTCTTTTGACAGGGTTTACAATAGGAAAGCAATTAAATGAAGCTGTATATAAAATACATGGTTAGCCTCCGTTGTAAAATGATGGTAAAAGATATCCTCGACCATCTGAATATTAAATTCAGGAGTATCAGTCTTGGAGAAGTTGATTTACTTAGATCAGCATCAGCCTCACAACTGGAACTTATTGGAACGGCTTTGAAAAAATCCGGGCTGGAATTAATGGATGATAAAAAATCAATCCTGATTCAATCCATTAAAAATATTATTATTGAAATGGTACATTATGAAGACCAGTTGCCAAAAACAAAATTTTCTGTGTACCTGTCGCAGAAACTGCAATACAACTACACCTATCTTGCGAATCTTTTTTCTGAAACAGAAGGGATAACCATCGAACATTTTATCATCATTCATAAAATTGAAAAAGTAAAAGAACTGATCATTTATGATGAACTCAACTTCTCGGAAATAGCATTCCAGTTGAACTATAGCAGTGTACAACACCTGTCACGCCAATTCAAAAAAGTGACGGGCCTTACTCCTTCATTCTTTAAATCCCTCAAGGATAAAAAACGGGTAAACCTGGAGAACCTCGGAGAATGACGTTCAACGTTAAACGTTCAACGTTGAACGTGTTAGTTCACGATGATCCGCGATTTTCCGGCTCCATTACCCTTTACCGTTTTATCTGTTACCGTTTCGGCCGTGCGTGATTTAGTGCTGATTTCTCTTTCATAATTTTCCATAACAAGTGCTGCCGCTCCTATCAGTTCAGCATCATAACCTAATGCCGATATTTCGATCACCGTATGGGCTGAAAGTTTGGGAATGCAATGTTCATTGATGGCCTGCTGAATGGGTGCATGCAGAATTTTTCCGACAAGGGATCCGCGACCGCTGAGGATGATTTCTTTAGGATTCAGAATATGGATCAGGATTGCCACGCCGCGACCAATATTATAGCCTGCTTCGGATAATAATTCAATTGCAAACTGGTCACCTTTGAGCGCGGCATTTATTACTGCTTCGAGTGATTGCTCCACATGCTCTGGCGGAAGGTGAGTTGCAGCAGTTACACGGCCATCCTTCAAACCTTTTCTAGCCTTCTCGATAACAACGAGTAACGAAGATTCTGTTTCGAGGCAACCTCTTTTTCCGCAGCTACACAATTTCCCGTTCGAGAAAAGCGGGATATGGCTGAACTCACTTGCGAACCCGTTATGCCCGCGAAAAAGTTCGCCATTTAAAACCATACCCAGCCCAATACCCCAGCCAATATTCACAATCATGGCATTCTTACTTTCTCTTGCTGCTCCGAAACGCAATTCTGCCAATGCAATCAGGCTGGAGTCGTTATCAATAAAAACCGGTAGCTGTAATTTCTCAGAAATATATTCAGAAATACTTCCGCTGCTGGTTTCAAAAAATGAATAGTTGAGACCTTTTTTTACATCAACAAAACCCGGCATACCGATACCAATACCCGCTATTTTGGATTTGGCTACGCCTGATTTTTTTATCGTAAGATTGATTTTATCCACGAGCATCGGCAGGGCTTTCGGATTCTTCACCAGCGGGAGCTCTATTTTTTCAATTTCTGTAACCGGATTATTTTCCGTGTCCATGATCGCTATCCGAGTAACAAACTGATCCATGGCTACTGAAACAATATATATCTGGTCTTTCCGGAGTGCATACATGGCCGGTCGCCTGCCTCCCGTTGATGCGGCATAACCAAGTTCAACCACACTACCCTCTTTTATTAATTCATTCAGGATTTTTGCCGTGAGTGGAAAACTCTTATTGATGCGCAGACTTAGTTCAGCACATGAAAGCAGATTGGCAAAATACAGTTCCCGGATGATCTGTTTCCTGTAAGTTTTCGTCTTCTCTGTCATTTGCTGATTATTATTCGAAAAAACAAAAAGGGTATAAATTCAACAGATTATCAGCCAGACCAGAAGCCGCAAAACAATCGTTGATTTTGTTTATAAAAGTTCTTTCCTTCACAAAATATAATCTTTGCTATACAATAATGCAGTTCTGAAAAATAAAATCATTTGTTATTGTGAAATCAGAAACTGTTCTGCAACGCCCGCTATCCATACTAATTTCAAAACTGCTGATCTCCCGCATTTTAGAACAGCCGTGATAGTAACGCACACCTAATCTGCGAAAAAATTTAACCAGGGAAGCCGCACATATCTGATTCAAAAAAACAAGTTAGCAAACTAAAAGAGGAGGGTTCTGCCCTCCCCTTTCGTATGAAACAAAAACTGCTATGAATAAATATTCTCTGCAGAATACCCTAATCACTAGGGCATAATCCAGATTTTTTCTGACGGCAGATCAACATCACCGGCCGCTTTTTTATAATTATCGTAGTTATAACTGAGTTCATTTTCAGGATATACAAAACGGTTGAATACCCCGAAGTTGGTATTGTAGTATTGTTCGTTATCAGGCGATTTCGGTGTTTTACC
>JAATGW010000065.1 GCA_015654495.1 Chitinophagales bacterium | reverse complement strand
GGCGAATATTCATGGCAGGAGGCAAAAGATGTTTGCAATAACCTGGTGCTGGAAGGCTTTGACGATTGGCGCTTACCCGACCGGACGGAATTAGCAGTACTATATGGAATCAGAAATGTAGTGGGCGGATTTACAAAGAAATATTACTGGAGTTCTACTACTGCCGGTTTTATGAAAATCAAGGCCTGGACGGAGCTCTTCAACTCGGGTTTCCCAACCGGCAAATACAAGAACAAAAAATCTTTTGTTCGCCCGGTGCGGGATTTTTAACAGTGAACGGTAACCGAATAAATATTGACCTGGCCAAATAAAGCGCAGGAAATTTGCGAAACCGGATTGAAGATTGCCTCAACCCACATGGAAATCTTTTGCTCTTCACAGATCGATCTTTCGTCCCGATAGTTCAACGTTGAACGTTAAACGTTGAATTCTGAACAAATTCAGCCGCCGCCTTGATCTGTACCCAATCCTTTTCCTGCTCTTCGGGACTAAGCAAATCAAAACCTGTAAAATTATCGCGGGTTATTCTGTCAAGGCCACGGAAGGGCTGGCCTGCCTTCCAGGTTGCATTGGCAAAACGTTCGAAAAGTTTTTTTTCATTTTTACTGATATTATCACTGACAATGGATTTCAGTACATCAGAAGGAAGCATCCCTTTTGCAGTAGCCAGATAACTCAGGCCACATTCCAATGCATAGAAACCTGCCAGGTTTGTCGCAATTTTTTCCTCCATTGCATTCTTTCTTATAACAGCGGTATCCTCTCCCGGTTTTAGAAATGGCTCAACAGTTTTCTTTTGAGCAGTATAATAAGCCGCTTCCATGTGCCTGGCCATTTCTTCCGAAAACTTTTTGTCCCTTAGTAATTGACTGATCTGCTGAAACTGAATAGCGGCAGAAGAATCTTTGACTTTTTCCAAAGCAGAATTCAGCTTCGATGCTGCTGCGAAAATCTGGTCATAATCTTTTTTGATTTCATCTTCAGGAAGAAAAACCGAAGAAATAAAAACATCTCTTTTTATTCTTGCTAAACCTCGGAATGGCTGGCCCGCTTTCCAGGTAGCATTTGCAAAACGATTCAACACCAGAATACCTGATGAATCCAAAGTCATGGAACTAATCTTCTGCAACCATTCTGAAGGTTTTCCTCCTTTGGTATTAACAAGCAAACCAATCCCGCATTCCAATGCATAAAAAGCAGCAATGTTTGTAGCAATTTTTTCATCTTTCACGCTCCTGGCCACCAGGCTATCGCCAACGGCAGAAAATGGAGGAATATCTTTTCCCTGAGAGGAATAGTATGCTGCCTCCTGGTTTTTTGCAATGTCCAAAGCAAAACTGCTGTCCTGCAACAAATCAGAAATTTCTTTCAGCTCTTTCTTACTGTTTTTTTCATCCTGCATTTGCAATTTTTTATCCTCGGAATTGGAACAGGAATAAATGGCCAGGGCCAGAATAAATAAATAAAGGCAATATTTCATGATGCAATCTGGTTAGTTTGACGGACATGTCTGATTTAAACTCAAAAAATGAATTTTCTGTAGACGGCGTTGGTTTGTTCATTCACTAAAAGACATGCATTATCCCGATAACACAACTATTTCAAAAGAGTTTGCGAAACAGGATATTAATTTACACAACCTCGGAGGTATTATTGCCGGGGTTGGCATACCCGCACACCTGTCTGGTCAAATCCTGCTCTTCAATATCGCCAAAATCTTTTTCAAAAAATCATTCAGATCCTTCGCCTGCGGTTTCACCGACATCCCAAACGCCTCTTCCAGAATTTCCAGGTGCTCGATTTCAGCCTGGAGATTTCCTTTATGACCCGCATAGTCAACTGCCATCGTATATGCAAGTTCGACTGCGTCAGCGTTAGTACCATTGTGGCCAAGCTCAAGCAGGCAACGTTGTATACCCGCACCCGCAATCAGGTACCAGAAACTATTTTCATCAGGTGCATTTTCTTTTAACAATTTCCCTTCTTTCTCCAACACTTCGATTGCTGCTTTTTTTGAACCCGGAAGTTCCGGCGAACCTGATTTCCTTGTCCATGCATGACTGCCAGCCAGCACCAGCGCATTTGCTATCTCAATCCAGTTAACGAGTGGATAGAACCTATTTTCCTTCGGAATCAATGCGAATGCTTCGGCATAAAAATCCGCAGCTTTCTGAAATGCTTTTTTCTTTTGCATTCCTGTCAGCATCAGCGCATACCTTCTGTATGTACTCGCGAGAATATTCAGGCGCTCGGCTGACCTGCTGAAACGCAGCATGCCGTTGATGTCATCAATCACTTTTGAAATCTGTATTTCATAATCAGAGGGTTTTTTGCCATTTTTCTTAATCTCCTGGATATAGTATTTCGCCCTCACATTACAATACTGCTCCGTAGCCGAAAATGAATATGTAGACTGAGCACCGGAAAATAAGTACTCAAACCGTTCAATCGCGTTACTATAGAGACCCAGACCCGCATAAATTTTCGCTTCAAGCTCGGTAATTTTTGGAGTCCTGATCTCCGCTTTATTAACCGCCTCAGTAATTTGCTTAACTGTAGCCTGCACTTTTGCAATATCAAATTCTTTTGTATCCAGCCAGTTCAATAAGTTGCCTAATTCGATTTCCGCCTGCTCCGCAATCACAAAAGAATAAGACTCCATTGGGGATTTAGTTCTTGTGTCCAATGTATAAAAAGGATCACCATAGCATTGATAGGCACCCCAGGTATTTGTGCGGTATCCGTATTCGTGATAAATCGTCTTTCTCGCTTTTCGGGTAGCCACGCCAAATTTATCACCCTGAAGCATACATTTATAAAAACACTTCATGAACTCAAGCGCAGCTGCATCATCAACAGCCCAGCCGGCAACAACAACAGCCTTTACACCGATTTCAATGAGTTGTGTTCCGATATTGGCAGCGAGCCTGTAACGATCGCTATAAAAACTTTCGGTGTCCGCATTCATCTGACCGAGATAACAGCAGTTGACAAAAACCAGTTCAGGCGCATTGCTCATTTGTTCCACTTCAAAAGTCCTGAGGTAAGCATCTTTCCCGATCAGCATTCCGGATGGTTTTGCCGGGTCTTCATTAAATACGCCATGCCCTGCAAGATGAATTACTTTATAGTTTTTGCTGAATAGCGCAACCATGATTTCTGCTGCAGAACCATTTAACAAAGTCGTGGTTTCATAACCGGCACCTTGCAGCAATTCAGAAGCCGTTTCACCCTCCTCGTATGCTCCAGCCAATTGTATCGCCGGATTTTTCAGATCCGGATCTCCGATAACCAATGCTGTGTGCTCAGTCACCTGGTTGATTTTAACCCGGTAATCTTTTGTTGCCAACTGGCGTATCATTCCTGCATTTACGCAGAGTGGTAACGATCTGTTTGTCGCATCCTGCAATAATTCCCATGGAAATCCGGCACTGCTTTTATCCAGTATCCAATTCAGGTTGGCCTGTCTTTTTAACTGGTCCTTGAAATCATTGGGAATCATCAACTCAAAAAACGATTTCGCTATCTCTGCATTCCAGCTATTCCTTGTTGAAATTTCCACGAGCAACTGACGCAAGGTTTCACTGTCCGCACCAAGAAATTTTTCCTCCTCACGTGCCGCATCCGTGGAAATAGTAAATGACAGTCCACGTTTATTTATGAGTCCGTCATTAACATCGGGGCTTCCGCGCACCGTAATTCTGGTCCACCATTCGCTGCTGTTTTCAACCGGCAAGCGCTCACGCCAGCCAAATTGTTTTTTTATTTTAAACTTACCCAGGGAAATAATCAAGGTCCGGTTTTCATCTTTTTCAATGTTGACCAATGCATGCATGGCAGACAAAACGCGGTCGCGGTATAGTTCTATAAATTCAATACTATCGAGCACCCGAGCAGACTGATAATTCTGACGGATTTTTTCGTTTGCATTCTGTGCGCCCTGCAAAATGGACCTGATGGAATTTTCAATTGTCAACCCTCCGTATCCGCTTCCGATAATCAATGCAGAAATACCGATTCTTTTCATCTGGCTGGCATCACCAAAACCATTGGCAATTTCGCTGTTAAATCCGGTCAGGTATTTACAAACTGCCTGTTCCACAGTTTGTGTGAGCCTGTATGGTGTCAGTTCGCCCTGTCTGCCGAGACCAGTGATGATGGCTCCTTTAAAACCTTTTTGATTTTCAGAAATGAAAATTTCACTGCTGTCTATATCTCCGGGATATAACCCCAGGCGATGCCTGTTACTGAGTTCAAATTTTAAATAACTGTCAATGCTTTTTTCCGCATTTAAAATTCCATCTCTGAAGAAATGACCTGCCAGCACCGGATGTGCAGCATATTTCAGATCACCATTGGTAACCGAAACATTAATAGCTACCCTGCCTTCTTCAATAACTGGTTCACCATCAAGACCTAACAAAGTATTTTCAACTCCTTGTTCCGATGTATCGAAATCAAAAACAGCCCGGGATACAAATTCCTTTTCTGCAGCTCTCACTACAGGTTTTGTTTTTTTGAGCAATGCAGTTTTTCCCTCCGCAAGTATTTCAGCAATGGCATTAAACAGCCGGATTTCATTTGCCAGAGCGCCATGGGTTACATCCGAGTAATATACGTTTCCATCTTCAATCATTTTCTGAGGAATACCCGTTTCCCAGGTAACACTTTCATCTCCCTCTTTGGTCGAAATAAATTCCAGTTCCCCATTAATAGTCTGGTATCCACATGGTGTTTCTTTTCTTCTTCTTACCTGTCCTGCTATATATACTGCATTTGAAAAATCGATTTTATTTTGCTCCTGAATGATTTTATCCCTGTATTTTCTAAAGTCAGCAAGATCGGCATCGCCGGGGATCGGCCAGCTGTTATCTCCCAAAAAAGCGCGCATCTTTTCCCATGTTGATTTTTCAGCAAAATCGTAGCTGTCCCCATCCCTGTTTTTTTCAGTTGTGATGGGCAGCAAGCTGAGTATCCCGGGGAATTGGCTGAAAATTTCTACCAGTTGTTTTTTTGAATTGGCTATATCAATCATCGCCAGTTTGCTGATGATATCATCCTGACCAAAAAGTACGGATGGTATCCGGAATGATCCGCCGAGTGGTGATCCCAGAAACAACAACCTGAAATCTTTTGCTGCATTTAACTTCTGCCAGGTTTCGGGATAATTAATAATAAAATCTCTTACCAGCACTCCGCCCATGGAATGACCAATTAATTTAACCGGCTGACCGAACTTCATCAGTTCGATGATTTTTGTGTTGAGGTCTTTTGCACAATCATTCAATTGCCTGCGCCAGTCGAATGGGAATGTGACCACATCATAGGTGTAATTCAGAAAAACAGCCAGCTTTTCATAAGAAGTTTTTACAACCGAATTGGTCTTGATATTCTGATTATTTGCAGGGTTGAATGTCAACCGTGTAAGTCCTCCACCGAGAAAACCCGGATAATTGATCCACACAAGATCATCTTTCACTGACAGGTTACTCCCCATGATGCCAGGCAATATCAGCGCAATCGGTCTTTTTCCTGAAACCTGATCTCTGAAAAATTTCCCCCAATCGAGAAGAGCCCTGATCTCCTCCTGAGTAAAAGTTCTTTCTTCAAGTTCCGAGAATCCGGGTATAACCGAAGATCCGTCATGTTGCAGGGCATGAAGTAATGCCGCTTTGGTTTTATCATTTTCGTAATAGCTGAAATGATTCACATTTGATCCATTGTCAAGAAAATACTGCGCTCTGCCTTTAGCGCGCCTGGCTCCGTTAAACATGGATTTTGTATCCACGATAAAATCATTAGCACCTCTGTAATAAAGCCGGGTAAGAATTATCAGCAAGGCATTCCATCGCAAAGCAAGTTTGGCTTCTCCTGCAATAATTATTAAAGGTGTGTCAATTTGCGTAGAAGGTTTTCCATTATTCAACATTTTATTCAATGGTGAAAAAGGACTCAGCACTTCTATACCCGGGAGAATTGCAGGATCGTCTTTGGTATCAAGAACTGCTGCAATAAGGTTTTTAAATGCGAGGTAGACCGGATTTGTGGCCAGACCGATTGCATATCCCAATACGTTTAATAAGGTATTGAGCAGGTGATCGAGTCTTTTTGTAGCAAGAGAAGATCCACTCGCGGGGCAGGCTACACGAATGAATTTTTCAATGACAATATTTTTATCCAGTATCATTGAAGCGATTTCATCAATCCTGCCGACGTCCCCGGTGCGATAATTCCGGATCAGGTAATTTTTTTCTTCATCAGAAAAACCAGCTGTTCCGGAACCTGGATAAAAGCGATTGAGAATATCACCTACCAATCCCCCACCCGACTGACTGATGATATGCAGTTTGATATCCTGCGGTAAAGTTTTGAGAAGATCAATAACATTTTCCAATGGGCTTTTACTCAGGCTTTCATACTGAAAAGCGATCACATTATCACCATAGGTATCTGTAATAAATTCCCAGGTCGGGATGCGGTGATTTTCCGGAAGTTTACTAAAGGAGTTGTGGGTGGAAGCAGCAGTGCCATGAAGGAAAAGAAGGTACAATCCTGGTTTGATCGATTTAAGATTTTCAAGCTGGAAATCTTTTTTTATGCGGACAAGCCCCCTGTTTCCACCAATAAGTTTTTCTTCAAGATCCTTCGAAAGCTTTATCACCAGGTCTCCAACCAGGACAGCAAGTTTCTTCTTTGAAAAAATCCGGATTATTTTCAGCAGGACCTTTTTAAGGCCTCCGCGCTCCTGTTCCGGAAAATAGATTTCTACCGGAACTTCAAAATCACCCTTGTTTAAAATTACACCTCGCACCTGCTGCGCTGCCTCAGGAAATACATCGCTGATAGTATTGGAATTACCGATCCAAACCGTCTGGTCTTCGAAAACAAATTCCACAACATCATTTTCAGCAAGTTTAACAGGGATCGGTTCCTGGATTTCACGTGTTGTTCCTGAAATTAAAAAAGTTTTTTCATATCTAAGTTCCGGAGTGGATTGCGCTTCAGTATCCGATTTTGTTTCTACTCCCCGG
>JAATGW010000511.1 GCA_015654495.1 Chitinophagales bacterium | reverse complement strand
TTTCGGGTGCACCTGCATTTACCCAGGCCTCAATTTTTTGAATATCACAATCGGATAATTTGGCGCTGTTTTTCGGCATCTCAGGATACCCGGGAGCGTGATTGATAACTCCGACAAGGTCGCCATCAGCAACATGATGAGATAATTCGTGGTGGCTGTCAAGTACAATACCAGAGCCCATGGAGGGGCTATTTGCGGTACTGTGACAGCTATAACAATTGGCGATTAGTATTGGTACAATTGTTTGTGAATATGTAACACCGGTTGTATCACAGGCTGAGGGAGGATATAGAATATCTTCTTTTTCATACACACAGGACGCTGATCCTGTTATCGCTAAAAAGAGGAAACCGGATATCAGCTCCGGAAACCAAATAAGTCCTGATTTTCCGTTTTTTATTAATGCCATATTTCGTTTGTATGTTATTGTTAGTGCAGCGCTGTGTTAACAAGGCCCGGCATTCTGCCTAGCACGATAAATTGCAATCTTTCGTTGCCTCGGAAAGGGAGAAAATCTTAGGTTTAATTATTTTCATCAAGCATACAATCTCTCAATACCACGTCATTTGCGTAGCCGGAACAGATACCCCTGATTTTCAGATGTGCACCTATGGCTATAATTGTTTTGGGCGCCTGTTGAAATGTGGCTGAAACAGCAGCTACAGGATCCGGGGTTTTAAAAAGTATTACATGCTGGCCCTGCTGATTGGTAAGAGTTTCCTGTACTGTACCTTCAACTACCAGTGCTTTGTCCAGATACAACCTGTTGGCATTTTCTTCATTGTTACTAAATGCACTGAATAAACTATCAGCACTAACTATAATGGCGTGCTCACCACTTACGTCGCGGTGCGGTTTATTGAAAATATATATTACTGCAACTACTAATAGTAGAATAGCTGCTGCAGCAACGAGGAGAATTGTTCTTTGCTTTTGCATACAGGAATACAAATTTTGTTATGAACCCTATGCAGACGAAAACGGAAATATTTTAGAAAGGGTTGTGTGTTCCTGATATTAATAACCTGGACGTGAAGCGTGGAGAGATTAACATTTTTCGGGCTCTGTTTCTTCAGTTGTGTAAAAATTTTGGGATTCACCGCGTAAGAAGCGATGGTATTGGCAGCCCGGGAAAGTCATTTCGCTAATTGCATACAATAACACAGGAAAGTCAGGGAGTCACTGAGAGTAATATGGCAAAGCCGGTATCCTGTATGGGTGCCTGGGTTATTTTCAGGATATGCAATCCATACATTGACCATAGTTTTACGATCTCACCTTTTTTCTTTTTTAATATTACATTTTCCAGGGAGGGAATCAGGGTTCCCCGTGCGCGCCAGCCCAGATCACCCCCATTTGGCCCACTGCCATCGGTATTATAGATTCTGGCCATGTCCTCAAAACTGGTTTCCTTTCGTTTGATACGGCTCAAAATGGTATCGGCAAGTTTTTTCGCCACTGTGATATTGAATTTCGGGGTATCGAGCAGGATATGGCTTACCCGGTAAAAAAGATTCGGAGCTTTCGCCAATACCTGTATGAGGTTGCTGTCGCCCGGAAAAGGGCCATATACTTTTTTGATCTTCCCTGCATAACCAACACTGTCTTTTATTCTGTAGAATTGTTTGTTACTGGTTATCACAACGGTGTCAAGGCGCCATTTCTTCTTTGTTTTTTTAATATAAGCGATGGGATCCGCAGCCTGTTCCAGATTTGATTTTAAGCTGGAATAATCAGTGTTCTGAGCAGTTGCTGCAGAAAATGACGAGCTTATCAGAATGTAAACAAAAACAGCTTTCAGCATAAAAGAAATTTGCGTTAAAGTCAAATAAAGCCAGGCTTTTGCAAAATTAACAGTGGCAAATATCGTTGAATCAGGTTAAGTCTTGATCTTTGTGAACTGTTTAAACCGTAATGCCATGAAAAATGCTTTCCTCACTGTTTTCTTTCTCAGCAGTTTCGGCATGCTTAAAGCCCAGATTTGGACAAACTACATGATTTCCGTGAACGGAGATACAATCAATTGTGTAGATAAAAAAAACCTTAAACAAGGTAAATGGGTGATCCGGGTTGAAGAATTACGTGGCGAACCGGGTTATGAAGAAGAAGGATATTTTGTTGACAGTCAAAAAGAAGGACCCTGGAGAAAATACAATCTAACCGGCGATCTGCTTGCAATAGAGAACTATAAGTGGGGATTCCGCGATGGTAAACAACAATATTTTACCATGCTCGGTGACCTGTTGAGAGAAGAAAGTTATAAATCAGTCAATCCTGAAAATCCTTATGATACAATTGAAGTACCTGACCTCGATAATCCGAATGTCACGATGATGAAAATTATCAAACACGACGGATCAGAACTTCGTCATGGTACCTGGAAAGAATATGATCCTTCTACCGGCATGGTGATCAAAACAGAACAATTTGTTTTTGGAGAAAAATTCAATGCAAAGCAAGCTCCGGTAACAGGTTCAACAAATGCTGATGGTGATAAGCCAAAGCCAAAACCCAAGGCTGTGGAGGAATGGGAAAAGAAAAACTCCGGAAAGAAAAAAGTAGTGGTAAGAGATGGGCGAACGAGTGGCGGCTAGCAATGCATTCAATCTGAATAATAATACTTAACCCCGGGGAACGAATTTTCGTTCCCTTTTTCTTTTAGTCTCCTGATGTTCTTTTTTTAGCTACCACGGTGTATACAATAAAAAGGAGAATTGAAGTGAAGCAAAACAGTAACAGTAACAGAGCAAGAGAAAGAGAAAGAGAAAGAGGAAGAAAGAGCAAGAAAGAGCAAGAGGAAAGATGCTTAATTAAACGCCGGCTGTTTCTACTGCCTACTGCCTACTGCCTACCGTCTACTGCCTCCTGCATTTGCCTCTCTTCCCCCTCAAATATTTTTTTTTGATCTTACCAACCCTTTAAGTACATTTGATATCATTGTGATATCAAAATGAATTTCATATGGAACGTACATTAAAACCGATGTCAGGTTATTTTGCTATAATTCTTGGCCTGGCACTTTTTGCTTTGGGTGCTTTTCTGATCACCAGCCAGACAAAAGATGGAAGTCCAACTCTTATAATCGGAGGTGTAATTTCTTTTGTATTGGCAATTTTCTTTCTTAAGGGTATTGTTGTTGTAAGTCCGAATCACTCCCGGGTGCTTACTTTTTTTGGAAAGTATGTCGGTACCGTTAAAGAAAATGGTCTGATGTTTATCAATCCTTTTTTCACTCGTCAGAAAATTTCGCTTCGCGCGGAGAATCTGGAAAGTGCAAAATTGAAAGTGAACGATAAGTTGGGTAACCCGATTGAAATTGCAGCCGTAATTGTATGGCAGGTGAAGGACACTTATAAAGCGGCTTTTGAAGTGGAAGCATACATGCAATACGTAAAAGTGCAGAGCGAAGCTTCCGTGCGCCATCTTGCAATGACCTATCCTTATGATAATATGGAGGCGGAAAGTGTAGGCGCGCCTGCTCATATTACGCTCAGGGAAGGCGGTGAAAAAGTGAATGCAATGCTTGAATCCGAGTTGAATGATCGCCTGGCACCTTCAGGAATTCATGTACTGGAAGCAAGAATTGCCCACCTGGCTTATGCGCCGGAGATTGCCGGTGCAATGTTGCAGCGTCAACAGGCGACTGCTATTGTAGCTGCGAGATCAAAAATTGTCGAAGGTGCGGTAGGCATGGTTGAAATGGCACTTGCAATGCTTTCAGCGAAGGAAATAGTGCAGCTGGATGAAGAGAAAAAGGCGGCGATGGTCAGCAATTTACTGGTTGTATTGTGTGGAGAAAAAGGAGCCACACCTGTTTTGAATGCCGGTACATTGTATCAGTAATCAACAGAACTCTATTCTGTGAACAAAAAGAATTTCGTACTTAGGATTGATGAAGAAATATATCAGGCGCTCGAAAAATGGGCGTCTGATGAATTTCGTAGTGTCAATGGTCAAATCGAATGGATCATTCATCAGCAGTTAAAACAGGCAGGCAGAAATACTGCCAAAAAAGCCGCAGCTGACAAACCAAAGAATCCAAAAAAATAAGGCAGTTGGTTTTGGACAAAGGAAACCATTCAGGATTACAATCCGATGATCCGGTTTTGCCTTCTTTCAGATAGGTCTGTTGATGCAGGATAAAAAGGCATTTTTTTATTGGATTAATCTATTCTTTACGTTGTTGTTTTACACTTGTTTTTATAAAAAATATTTTCAAATTACTGAAACGCTGCCGGTATCTGCCGCAACGGATACCTGGCGAAAAAAATAAAGGGGAGATAAAAATCACCCCTTTGTGTCGCACAAGAGAAACAAAAACTGAGAAGTCAATATTCAAAACTTTATAATCAGATTACCCTGTTTTTTTCTTTGTCTTTATCCTTTTTCTTGTTGTCATCTGAAAAGTCAACCTGCAGATTATGGCCCAGTATTACTTCACCAAATTCAGATCGGATCTTTATCTGGTTTGAGCCGCTGCCCGCATTTCCTTTGAAATTTTTATCAAACCTCGGTCCGTGGCGGTCGTCATCATCGTCTTTGTCTTCTTTAATTGCAAATGATGTTTTGTTGTTGAAATCACCAAAACTAGTTCTGATTTCAAAGGCAGCTGACAGATCATTGGTTGCGTCAAGATATACAGTGGAATAGGAGGTGCGTAGATCAAAACCTTTTACAGAATTATTGATACCTACTTTCAGTTTACCACAGAATTCAATCCGCATATTAACATTTCCGTACAAATTTTTTACCTCACCGCTGGAAAATTTTATGGTCACTTTTCCGCCTGTCACCGATTCAATATTTGCTTTTCCGAATTCTACCGACACTTCTTCCACATTGGTAAGTTTACCTGCGGTAAGGGAGCCGAATTTGCTTTCAACATTCAGATTTCCGCGATAATCAGGAACAATCAGTGGCCCGAACTGATTTGTTGCATCAAGGGTTGTGGACACCGGCATGTATACCGCATAGTCAATTTTCATGCTTTGTTCTTTGTATTCACTCTTGTCTTTTTTATCACGATGATCTTCATTGTTATTGTCGCTCATCTTTGTTTTGAAAAAGACTGTGTTCCCATTCTTTCCATCTTCAATTGAAATATGATCCATGATCTTTTGGGCATACTCATCTGTGCTGGCCTTGGTAACAATAGTGATGTCGACCTTTATCTCATTTTTATCCCACGGAATGATTTTCATTTCACCGAACTGATTATTGAGCCTTACTTTATCGCTGGACGATAGGGGATAACTTTTTGAATAAGACTTTCTTTTTTCCGCAAGCAATTCGGGTCCTGAGTCGCCTGGTCTGGCGAATAAGGATGATGTGAAAGCAATACTAACAATAAAGAATAAACGTAATTTCATATTTTTTCCCTGGTTGGATGTTTAACTTTTTGAATAATACTTAATTGCTGATTGAGAAGCTCGATCTGCATCTGCAGGTTGCTGATCATAGCCTGAAGCAGCTGTTCTTTGTTTGGATTCGCCGACAGGGTATTGCGCAATACCTGGTAGGTGCTGTCCAGTTTCTTTATATCTCCAGAAAACTGACTGTACAGTTTAGGATTATCTTTTTCTATCAATCGGATTTCTTTCTGTTTTTCTTCGATCAGGTTGCTGAACTGAGCCACCATTTTGCCTGCCTGCGGGTCGATATCTGTGACCAATGCATCTTTACCATTTGCCGCCAATTCAGGGCCGCTTACGGAACCTTTTTGCTGGAAGAAATAAACGGAAACAGAAAATATTCCTACAACTACCGCAGCAGCCACAACCCATTTCATAACAGTCATCCTCACAACCTTTGCGGGTTGGTTTTTTTTATTCATTCCTGATTCAATCTGTTCCCAGATCCTGGAAGAAGGTTCCAGATTATCAAAATCATCCCGGTGATCACGGATAAATCTTTCCATATTTGTCATTGCACACCTCCGTTTTTTAATATTTGCAGTAATTTTTGTTTCGCTCTCATGTATTGTGTTCTTGTTGTGGACTCTGCCAGGCCCATGATCTGTGAAATCTCTTCATGATCATAACCTTCCAGCAGATAGAGTGTCAAAACCGTTCTGTATCCATCAGGAAGTAATAGTATTGCCTTGCGTACCTCCTGCACCTTTAACTGAATCTCATTTTCATCTACGTGGTTGTCGTCCGGAATTTCGCTTACCCATACTTTGTCAATATCTACCAGTTCCAGTCTCCTTTTTCTCAGCGCATTGATGGATTTATTTACAACAATCTGCTTCAGCCAGGACCCAAAACTGGATCTGTTGGCAAAACTGTGGATATGCCTGAATGCGTCTGTAAATGATTCCTGTAATACATCCTCCGCTTCGGCCTGGTTATTCAGGATGCGGAAGGCTGTATTGAACATAGCCTTTGCGTATAATTCGTATAATTTTCTGAAACCGGATGCTTCACCCTGTTTGCAGCTATCTACCAAATCCTTATGTGGCATTGTTGCAGTCAGCTCCACCCGTTATAGTTTGTATTAAAGACACAGCACTGAAAGCGATGTTGCATTATCGTCGGTTTTTTTGAAAAAATCCTTCCCTGGGTGAAATCTGAAGGAGTAAAGGTAGAGAGAAAGAGAAAGAGGAGATAACAGAAGCAGAAACAGAAAGGGTTGTCAGGTTGTTAAGTTGTAAGTTTTAGGTTATACGTT
>JAATGW010000024.1 GCA_015654495.1 Chitinophagales bacterium | reverse complement strand
GGCGCTGAGCGCTGTTGCAGGTGTTACCGCGATTGGAAAAGAAGCAAAAGCAGATTCAATTCGTTTGTTGCGCGAAAAAGGTGTTGTTGCTTATCCCGGGGACCTCGGTATTCAGCCTACGGAAGCGCGGCGCTCCCTGCTGGCTGCAAAAAATGTACAGGACCTCGTAGAGTGGTCTGGTGGTTTATACAATCCTCCTGCGAAATTCAGGAACTGGTAATAATTACCCCGCAAAAAATTGCTGACATGATAGTATACAGCGAAGTATCTGCTGCTCAGAAAATAGCAGAAAGTCTGGGCTTGTTTGCGATGGAAGCGCTATTGGAAGAACTGCACCTTACGCCAAAGCCAGGATTGGTAGACAGGGTTAACAATGGCACTCACTTTGATTTAACCCTCGACCTGATGGAAAAATCAGCCCATATTTTGCATGACTGTTTTTATGAAATAGCGTTTACTGCTGCAGGTGAGGACCCCTCCCGGCAATTGAGGGAGCGACTTGCAGAAATCGGCCGCAACTGGGAGCAAACAATGTTACAAGTTACAGGTAACGTTAATACGCATAAAGGAGCGATATGGGCATTGGGATTATTAACGGCAGCAGCGGCAATATTACTCTCCAAAGAAGAAGGCCCTGCAATAACCCTTGATGATTTTCTTGCTACTGCCGGAGCAATCGCAGTATTTGAAGACAGGTATATGCTCCCGCAAAATACTAATGGCAGTAAAGTGCGGAAAATGTACAAAGTGCGCAGTGCAAGGGAGGAAGCCATCGCCGGATTTCCTGCCTTGCGACACGCTTCTTTACCCGCATGGAACAAATATGATTATGAGTCAGAGAATATCCGCAGACTGAATGTTCTCCTCACATTAATGTCGGTGATTGATGATACCTGTATTCTTTACAGAAGCAATTTAAATGTGTTGCACGAAGTTCAGCATCTCGCCACCGTTATCATGAAAAAGGGTGGGTTGGGTATCTATTCCAACTGGAAGCTTTATGAATTCCTGAATGAGTATATCACCCGAAATTGGGTTTCACCTGGCGGAAGTGCGGATTTACTGGCAGCAACCATTTTCCTGCAAAAAATAGTACAACATTATAAAATCAAATAAAATGGAAACTTTTTCTTTTAATTATCCTGCAGCAAAAAAAGTTATGCAAAGAGCACATACCGGCGTGGTGGGCTCAGGCGATATGGAAATTCTGCTGGAGCCTGCAGATAGCAGCAAAACAGTATTCAATGTTCGTACCGCCTCAAATGGGTTCCAGGAAATATGGAAAGCCGTTTTCGAACGCTTTATTGTTTCAAACGATATTGACGCGATCATTACGATTAATGACTTCGGGGCAACTCCCGGTATAGTTGGATTACGTTTAGCACAGGCATTGGAAATCGCAAATAAAAAATAAATTATCATGCATACAAGTTTTATAGAGCTTAATGGCCGTGATCGTGCCATAGCTCTGCTGGATGAAAACAGTTTTACGGAATTATTGGGGCCCTTTGATAAATTAGAATCTCCGCATCTTGCACCACAGGGAATTGTACCGGAATCAGATGATGGAATGATCATTGCAAAGGGGCGTTTTAATGGCGTAGACGCTGTAGTTCTTTCCATTGAAGGCGCTTTTCAGGGTGGCGGTATTGGTGAAGTATGCGGTACTAAAATAGCTGCGTCGCTGGAGCATGTACTGGCCGATAACAAGAAAGGAAAAAAAGTAATTCCGATAATCGTTTTTGATACCGGTGGCGTTCGCTTGCAGGAAGCCAATTATGGCCTGCTGATAATTTCTGAAATTCAATCAGCAATAGTGGCCTTGAGAAATTATGTGCCGGTTATAGGATTGATACCTGGCAATGTGGGATGTTTCGGTGGCATGTCCATTACAGCTGCTCTTTGCACCGACCTGGTGATGACCAATGTGGCGCGCTTCGGAATGAATGGTCCTGAGGTTATTGAACAGGAAGCAGGTGTACAGGAATTTAATTCCCGCGACCGGAGGCTGATATGGGATACCATTGGTGGAACAGCCCGCTTTGAAACAGGTTTAATTGATCAGCTGGTAGATGATGATATTACAGCTTTCAAAAATGCTATACAGAAAGCGATAGACAAAAAACCCGCGATACCGCGTACACAACAGATTGATCGTTTTCTCTCCCTGATAAATGAATTAAATCCGGAAGTAAAAAACACAAAGGAAACAATCATTTCCATTCTGAATAAACCAGTTACTGCAAACCCGGTTTTTAAAGATGCGAAAACACCCAGCCGCGGCCGTTCCTGGTTTGCAGCTTTAACTTCAGATGCTGCGTCCGTTACTGATTTCCCGGGTGTATTGGTTGCTGATACATCTTTCGATGGACATCTCACAAGATTTATTGCAGTAGTTCCGAATACCGATGACCGTTACCCACGCGTACGGCACGGCGAAGTGGGATTGCAGGAAGGTTGGGTGCTGGCTAAATACATAAGGCAGGCAATAGAAGAGGACGCTAACAAAACCGTAAAAAGAAATATTGTGGCAGTAATAGATGTACCCAGCCAGGCCTACGGATACAATGAAGAG
>JAATGW010000630.1 GCA_015654495.1 Chitinophagales bacterium | reverse complement strand
TAAATATCCTGATGCAAAAGGCGAGGCATCATTTTATCTCAAACTGGAAAAAGGTCAGTGGCAAGCGAGCAGGAAATATCCCCAGGGTGCGGATGAAGAAAGGACATTTGTTGGTGTTGCCGAAAAAGGAAAATGGATTGACTTCGTTTTTCACCGCAATTTCAGGGATGATGACAGAGGTTTTTTAGAATTGTATATGGACAGAAAAAGGGTATGGTCACACAAAGGTCCCAATTTCAGCATGGACTGCGGACCTGACACTGAGGGCTACATGCTCTTTGGTATTTACAAATGGAGCTGGCTGGATGCCGGCGGTCAGGGTGAAGGCCAGGGCAATGAATGCGGAAATCGTCCGATAACGGTTTACTATGATGAACTCAAAATCGGAAATAATAAAGCAACGCTGGAATCAATTTCACCTGCCGGTGCGCCTCCTGGTAAGTAACTTATCAAATAGCCTGCGCTTCGCCTGAGTTTTTCCATAGGCCAACAGATATAACTTTGCAGTTCGTTCCCTCGAAAGAGTTTTGGAAAATGTATGGCAAACAGGAGTTTTTCTAAAATATTTTTACAATGAAAAGGATAATAATAACACTCGTAATTTTATTACCGGCTTTGGTAAAATCTCAGTCAAATAAAAATATGACAGAAGCTTTTCTGCAATCCTTTGCTGATGCGTTCAATGCACATGATGTGAAAGCGATTATGGCGCATATGACGGACGATTGTATTTTCCAGGCATCGGCAGGACCTGATATTGACGGTGAAAAATTTTCAGGACAGGAAGCTGTAAAAAAAGCATTTGAGAAAGTGTTTGAAACTTTCAAAGATGCCCGCTGGAATAATCCACATCATTTTATCAGTGGAGACCGTGGAGTTTCTGAGTGGGCTTTCACGGGCACCCGGGCTGATGGCGTGAGAGTAGAAGTAACGGGTTGCGATTTATTTAGTTTCCGGGATGGGAAAATTTCTGTAAAGAATTCTTATAGAAAAAACAGAATGAATTAAGTTTTATGATGCACGGTGTTTTTTGCCGGGAAGACGGAAATGCGGAAAGCAATTGGGAAGTAATTCCTACGCCTCACAGCCTTCCCGGCCTGTATTTAAAAAGATGTACTACTGACCATCCCTCGGATATTTCTGCAGTATCCCTTCCTCTTTCATTAGCTTTTCAATATCGGCAATCTCCATCGGAATATAGGAAGTAATAATATCAGCGCCGGTTTCGGTGATGATGATCATATCTTCCAGGCGGATATAAATTTTTTCTTCCGGAACTACCAGGGCAGGTTCAATGGTGAATACCATCCCGGGTAATAAGGGACCGCCATCATAACCACCATCATCATGCGTAGCCATACCGACCCAATGACCTAAAGGCCGCTTTGGGCTTTCAGCCGATCTGCGATAACTTTCTACAAAAGCTTTGGCAGCATTTTCATAAATAGGTTTTGAAAATTTACTTCGCTGTAAAATCTGCTCCATTTCAGTAACAGCCAGTTTGTGTATTGCCTGTGGAGTGAGACCAGGTTTAATATTTTTCAGCACAACTTTGTAGCAGTCTAAATAAAAACTATACAACTCTCTCTGCCAGCTATTGAATTTTCCGTTCACAGGCATCATGCGTGTAACATCGCTCATATAGTAGCCGTAATCAGGTGCATAGTCCATGAGCAGGAAATCACCGTCTTTCATTGTACGCTTGCCTTCATGATAATGCGGATAGTATGCATTCTCTGCACTTGCAATCAATGAATAGTAGGCATCGCCCTGTGCGCCGTTACGGTAGTAGATGTATTTCGCCATTCCATCGAGTTCATATTCTTTAATGCCGGGTGCCGCTGACCGCATGGCTTCAATCAATGCGAGTGAAGATAAGCGGGTTGATTTTTTGATCAGGGCAATTTCGGCCGGAGATTTGATCAATCGCATTTTATCAAGTATCGGATTCAGGTTCCTGATTTCGAAACCAGAGAACCGGTTTTTAAGATGCTGTATAAAACGACTTTCACGCGGTATCGCCTGGTCCCAGGGATCCGCCATCGCATCAGCATTCACACGTATACCCAGGTCCCGACTCACGGCAAATCCTTCTGCCGGTTCAACTAAAGTATAAATGGTTTTTATGGTACCGGCAGAAAAACGACCGAGGTGTTCCGCCAGCAGGTCCAGCCCATAAATATTATCAATGCCGCTCAGTTGTTTGATCTGATTCGCATCTTCGGCAGCTAGCATTTTGCCTTCTCCTCTTTCTCTACCGGCATTCCTGTGGGGCAGGTATAGAGAT
This sequence comes from Chitinophagales bacterium, assembly GCA_015654495.1. Taxonomy (GTDB): domain Bacteria; phylum Bacteroidota; class Bacteroidia; order Chitinophagales; family Chitinophagaceae; genus Pollutibacter. Next base: position 2,053 of record JAATGW010000630.1, on the reverse strand, counting down.
GTTGTACGCGTCGCGCCATTAATCAGGAGGTATGCCTGCGGAACTTCGATGCCACAGAGATAATAGAACTCGTTGGATTGCCGGAACCGCACATAACCCACAGGGCCAGGCGCGCCTTGTATCAGCGCGATAGATTCTTTTCCTATAGAATCATAAATCCGGGTACGCCGGGTCGAGAATTCCTGTGTTGTGAAATCGCTGGTAAAAAGCGGAACGTCCTGTGCGGATACCATGGTAGAAAACAGGATTGCTGCAACAAAAAAAGCAGAGCGGGATAGACTCATTGTATCTTATTTATTGATTTTTCGGCGCAATGAAAGATAGATATTTTTTTGGGCGTGAATACGTGGAGACGGTAAAAGAAATAATATTTCCTGCCAGCATAAGGCTGAAATAATACTATTTAGATTCCGATTTTTATTTTCTCTTCCAACACTGTGCTTCGGTAGAATAGGCCTTTAAAAAATTAAAACAATTTACCCTGTTGCACCGGTGTTCTGAAAATAGTTGTGTCGAGCGGCGCCCGGTTTTCATTAAGCTTATATAGTTTTCCATATTTTTCATATTGCTGCGCTACCAGTTGTGCCACCGGACCTTCACCACGCATACGCAATCCCCAACGCGAATCATTTACTTTTCCATCATGGCCCTGTTCAATGGCATGCCATACTTTATCAGCCCGGTCCGGGAAATTTTTAAAGAGCCAATCGTGAAATAAAAACTTGATTGCACCATTTAATCGTATAAAAGTATAAGCCGTAAAACTTGCACCGGCATCAGCAGCCTCTTTCATGATCCGCTGCATTTCATGATCATTCAATCCGGGTATCATCGGCCCCATCATAATACCCATTCTGATTCCCGCGCTGCTGAGTTCTTCAATGACTTTTAAACGCTGTACAGCTGTAACCGTTCGTGGTTCCATTACTTTGCGCAGATCTTCATTAAAAGAGGTGATGGAAACCATCACACGCACAAGCTTTTTGGCAGCGAGTTCCTGAAGAATATCCTTGTCTTTTATAACCCAGGAATTTTTGGTGAGAATGCCTACCGGATGATTGAATTCGTTACACACTTCCAGCAGTCCGCGGGTGAGCCGGTATTTTTGTTCAGCTGGTTGATAACAATCCGTATTTCCGCTAAGCATGATGGGCATGGCTTTCCAACGTGGATGCATGAACTGTTTCCGTAGGAGTTGCGGGGCATTGACTTTGACGATGATCTTCCGCTCAAAATCCAGGCCTGCACTATAGCCCCAGTATTCATGTACATTGCGCGCATAGCAATAGATACATCCATGTTCGCAGCCGGCGTAGGGGTTCATGCTGTAAGACATACCTACATCCGGACTATCAATTTTATTGATAATTGTTTTTGCCTGCTGCTCGAGATACTGTGTTGCAGAATTGGCTTCTGTCCAGTCATCGATGCCCTCAATATGTTCTTTGGTTTTTTCTTCTTTTAAGAATTTATTTTTTGTATTGATCTGTGCACCCCGGCCAAAGAGGTATTGCTGCTCTTCGGTTTTTTCTTTTGATTTTATTTTGAAATGATCCTGTTTCAGTTTCGAAGGCATAATAAAGGATTGTGGTTTTCGGTAAAAGTTCAGTTCAATCAGACGCAAACAGGTTTCCCTGATGTACAATATCGACTCTGTTTTCAAACGGAATCTCACAGATTGTTTTGTAGGCGCCCGAGGCCTCTTTTTGTTTAAGTAAATTCATTTTTCCTGCAATAAAACGCCCTGTAAAATGATTGAACCTGTATTGATGCCAGGCTTCGTCAAAATGAATTGATGATATTTTACGGGCGATAGGGATAAAAGGATCGGTGATGAAATTGGGTTTGTGCAATTTATCAGGTTTCATCAGGTGTTGCAATTCATGTCGTATAGGCCTGATCAGTTTCATTAACGGAACCCGCGACAGTACCTGAATGAAAACGGTGTGCGTTGGCAGAGATCCGAAATCTTTCAGTTCAATTTTAAAGGGATTGATTGTTCTGGCAATAGCTTTCAGACCGCGGATGATATTTTTTTCAGCTTCTTCCTGCT
>JAATGW010000014.1 GCA_015654495.1 Chitinophagales bacterium | reverse complement strand
GGATAATGGAGTTGCCCGTGATCAATGCTGTATTTGTATTTCCATTTACTGTTAAAGCAAGGTTGGAAGGGTCATTGTTGTCAGTAAATATTTTAGCAACACTCAGCGTTACGCTTGGTGTATTTACTTCCACCTGCTGGTCAGGAATTGCATTTGAAACAAGCGGCGGAGTATTTACGCCACCACCGGAAACGGAGATTATTTCTATTCCCGAAAGTTTGGCATAATCCACAAGTGAAACAAAGCTCAGGTTCATGAAACCATCTGTAACTGAAATATTATTCATGGTTTCGATAACCGCCTTGCTGCCACCACCTGCTTTCGCAACAATATCGTAGTTGTTTAACGCACCCTGTCCGTTCTCCACCACTACATTGAACTTACGTTTTCCTGTTTCTGAGTAATAGAAATCAGCGAAATGAAGTTTTACTGTATATGTTCCGCTTGGTACAGGTACTGCATAACTGAAGTCGCCCCAGCGTTCACTCTGGTATACCGCATCTTTTGTGGTATTATCGATGGGAACAACTTTAGTATAAGCTGATCCACCTGTAAAATACTGGTCTTCGATCCATGTTTCTGAACCAAATGTTTCAAGAGAGCCACCTGCATTGATAAGAATGCTGGTTGTTGGCGGCGGCAGGATGACTGTCACTCTGAATTCATCTTCCACAGTAAATCCATCGCTATCCGTCGCCTTTACTTTTATAATTGCTGTTCCTGTATCCTGGGAAGTAAATGCCAGGGTAAGAGCAGTTCCATTAATTGTTGCTGCGACCAGTGACGGATTTGTATTTCCGCTTGCACTGAGCGTCAGGTTACCGCTTCCTTCGTCATCTGTAAATACATTGGAAAGATCCAGCAACTGATTTCCGCCATTGATGGTTGTTTGCAGATCAGAAATCGGATGCGCAACTGCCGGAGCGGTAGTGAGGATATTCATATAATCCCACTTCGCGGAGTATGGCGTTGTTGTACCACTCGAAGCGATTACACCAACAGCTACTGCAGCGGGCCCCTGTAATGCTGTAAGCAACGGACCTGCAAGTGCATTGGCTGTACCAAGTGTAACAGGATTTGTATTTAAGTTTGTGCTGTACTTAACCACTACATTTCCTGTAGCAGGGTTTACATCTAACTGAAGATAAACCGCGCTTACAGCCAGGATGCCTGGTACACTATAGAAAGTATTTTTTGTAACTGTTCCGCCATTTTCAACCACAACACGGAAGCCTTCTGCACTACCACCGGTTTCACCCGATAATGCGACCATCAGGTAATTATCCTGATCACCGGTCCCGATATAAATACCCTGGCGATGATTTGCATTGAGCTGCGATTTATCCAGGTTATTAAAGAATGGGCCGATAAGGCTTGACTGAATTGAGAAAGAAGGTGATGCGCTGGTTACTTTATATCCAAACTGGAATCCGTTTTTCTGTGTATTGCTTGTTGCTATTCCGTTATCAGCCGGGAAGCTTACCAGGCCCACTGCACCACCCATGATGAATCCATCATTGTTTGGCTGATACAGTGCATCCGGATTTGTTCCGTTTGACATCAGACCCGTAAGACCAAGGCCGTAAAGTCCGGTTCCCGGGTTACCGTTCAGGAATGGATAAAGAATTGTTGTAGCAGAGCCCTGACCATTCTGAGAGTCCCTGTGGAAGAAATCATTTATATCGGCAATGCCATCGTTATCATCATCCGGATCATTCAGATTCGAAACATGATCACCGTCGAAATCTGAAGGGAAGCTGGAAGCATTACAAGGATTTGTACCATTGTCGCGTTCGTCAGCATTGCTGTATCCGTCTTCATCATCATCGAGTGTGTAACTGCTGGTGTTACCGGTACAGTTTACACTTCCCTGAGGGGTGAATACATATACTTTACCCGCGGTATAATCGCAGGTCCAGATCGTTCCTTCAAAAATTTCACCTGTACCCTGCGCCACAACATCGAGTGTAATTTCGCCGAAGCCACTCGCAAAAATTTCTTTGCTTGTAACCTGGGTTCCGTCTTCACTCATTTTCATTCTCCAGATAATACCCGAAAAATCAGCTGCCAGGATATCTCCCGTCATCTGACCTCCGAAATAGTTAGCCGAAGTATATTCTGTAATACCGTTGGTAGAAGTAGCAAATGTAGTAAGGGCACCGTCGCCGGCGCCTGGAACAAGCAGATTTGCTTCTCTGGGATCAGCCATCGATAAAGGCACCGGTGGCCAGTCGGCAGTTGGTGTTAAACTGAAATTGGCGATCGATCCGTCATTCCATGACAGACCGGCACCGGCAGGATTCGCGCGTATGGGATTCGGCTGACCCGCATATATAGGTGTCATTCCCGGCTTGGAAACCAGGTGCAGATTATCAAGGTTATTTACCGCCGGAAGACCAGGGCCCGCAGAGGTTGTTGAACCAGGTTCACCGGTAACATACTCGTTGGTAACATTTGGCGTATTTACATTTTTCGGATAACCACCCCAACCAAAATTGGCGCCATTATCAATTGCATACATCCGGCCTTCTTTGCCGGGTGTTTTTGTTATAACAAGATCATAAGGATTTCTGTATCCGGGAGAATAAACCTGCACCGGACCGTTGGGAATCATTTTACCCTGGTTACGGCCATCATTGCCCCCAAACGGGTCACCCTGATCGATAGTCTGCGGAGAACCGATAACAGCCGGATCATAATCGGGATTTGTTATATCAGTTCTTGTAGGATCATTCAGGGTTGGGATATCATAAACATATTTATTATTGCCTGCACCTTTAACTGAAAGTGTGCTGATATAGTTAAGGTCAATTTTCAGAATTGCTCCTGAAAGAGCAGTCTCATTCAGATAAGCAAAGTTATTGGATGGTGAACCCCCGTTCGTATTACCACCAATTGCCAGATACATCTGGCCAGTTGTTTTGTCAATCTGAAGTCCGTTTACTGCATGGTTCTCTTCAGAACGTGGCAGACCACGAACGAGATCAACTTTATCCCAAGCACTTCCATTCCAGGTAAGCTTGGTTATAATTCCTGAGTTGGTATCCAGATTTACATCGCCTGCTGATCCGCCCCCTCCCACGCGTGGATCACTTGACGTTACATAAAGTACCGGATTTGAGGAAGTTCCCGTAACTAAGAGTCCCGTAACCTGGCGATTATTCCCGGCTCCGGTATACAGGGTTCCATCATCGTTATGATTCGGAATCTGTTGAATCAGTGCAATCGTTTGTGTGCTGGACACTGTGTAACTGGTAGGACCTGATTGCGATACAGTGTAGATGTAAATTTTTCCTGTTTCAGTTCCAACGTATAGTTTTCCATCTGGACCAAACTGCATGGTGGTTGGACCATCCAGTCCGGTAGTTCCGGAAAGTGTACTGAACGAAAAGTTAACCTGCGCAACAGGTTCAAGGAAAAATCCAAACACTAACAGCAGTAGAGCAACAGAGACCCTGAGTAAGCTCCGGCACTTGTTGAAGGGGGTAGACATCTGGTACAAAATTTTTTTTCCGTGAAATTAATAGGGTATAACAGCCTGATTCTGCGGATAAAATCCACAAAAAATAATTCACAGGAATTTGACTCAGCGGTGGGAGATCACAAGAAAAATAGTGGATTGAATTCTGGTTTTTTCAGAAAGAAAAAAGCTTTTAAGCTTTTGTAGTAGGATAGGTTTAGAGATAATAGTTAAAGATAGATAACCACTTTGTTATTTTACAATATTTGGAAAAATAAATTTTAATTATTCACATTCGAAATCCTTCATAAAAAGGATCAATCAAAAAAATTCACATTCCCCGAAGCGCTTTACAGAAGCGGGTTCCGCAACAATCAGGTATCTAATACCTTCATAATCATTGCGGAACTTTTCAACTTCTTTTTTAAGAATTTATCTTCCAATTATCTGTTCAACATGAATCTCGATGGATAACGTTTTCCATTCTTCTCTACCTCAATGATATAGGTGCCATTTGACAGACCCGAAGGCAGATTAAGCTTCAGTAATACACCAGATCTATCAGGCTGCTTCTGCTGATAAACTACTGCGCCCTGAATATTTATTATTCTCACTATCAGCTTTTCATCAGTGTCTTTCTGTCCTGGCAATTCTATATACAAAATTCCCTTGCTTGGATTCGGATATACCATAAAGCTCTGAACCAGGGACTTCATTGTTACCTTTTTGGCTTCAGTATAACTTACAGCTCCGGATGTTTTGCTTATTGTTTTCAAACGGTACCAGGAAATGCCCTCTAATGGATCCATATCTGCAATCCGGCCTTCCTGTATTTTACCACGCGTATTGTTGAAACTGCTTGTATGAATACTTACGAAATTTTTACCGTCGCCGGATCTTTCTATCGATAAAATGCCTTCAGCTTCTGTTGAATTCCATTGCAGATCCACTATATGATCTGAAGCATTGACTTCGAGACTGTTGCTGATCTTTCGCAGATTATCCGCCGAAATAATTTCGATACCGGAAATCTTTGCATTGTCCATAATAGAAACCAGCTGAATTGTTACAAACCCGTCAGTAACATTGATATTATTAAACTGTTCGATAATTGCAGTTGCACCGGATCCTGCGTGGCCCACAATATCATAGTTATTCAAACTCGCCTGCCCGCCTTCCACATTTACATTGAATATCCTGTTTCCCGCAGTAGTCCAGTAAATTTCTGCGAAATGAAGTTTAACTGTATATGCACCATTCGGAACCGGGATACTGTAGGTTAAATCACCCCAGCGTTCGTTCTGGTACAACAGGTCATTGGTTGTGTTTGCTATCGGCAGTGTTTCTCCGTACGCACTTCCTCCCGTGAAGTACTGGTCCGCTGACCAAACCTCTGTTCCGAATGTGTGACCAGGACCGCCTGCTGCCAGCCTGATATGTGTTACCGGCGTACCCACTACCACATCTGCCTTGAACTCATCTTCCACAAACAAGCCATCGCTGTCCAGCGCTTTCACTGTGATATTTGCTGTTCCTGTAAGATTTGATGCAATTGTCAGCGTGAGGTTGGTGCCACTGATACTGGCTCCTGTTACAAGCGCTGTATTCGTGTTGCCACTTACACTCAGTGTAATATTGGCTGGTCCTTT
>JAATGW010000089.1 GCA_015654495.1 Chitinophagales bacterium | reverse complement strand
GTGTTAAGTTTTATCCTGAAGGGCTGGGGTCATCTTTCTTATATGGATTTTCAAAAGGAGATCTTCTTCCCGCACGAATAATTAAAAATCAGCATTTCCATTTTCCAAAGAAAGCTCCTGCTGTTATCATGATTTCCAATGGTACCGGAATTGCTCCGTTTCTCGGAATGATCAATGAGAACAAAAGCAAAAAACCAATTCAGCTCTATTGTGGTTTTCGCCATTCCCGGTCCTTCGGGAGATACAAAGATTTTCTGGACAAACAATGCGCTGATGGATTCCTTACTGATGTGCATCCTGCATTATCCAGGGAAGGAAATCGGTTGTACGTAAATCAGCTTTTACAGCGTGATGCCGGAGAGATCGCTTCGCATTTACGCCGGGGAGCAGTAGTAATGATCTGTGGCTCGCTTGCAATGCAAAAAGATGTGCTTGGCATACTGAAAGAAATCTGCGAAGGTAGCGGCGATCTTGACCTCGAGACGCTGAAAACAAAAGGCAGGGTTGTGACAGATTGCTATTGAACACCTGGTATCATTTTTTCCTGATTCGTTTTTGAAGTTTGAAATTCTCTAAATCCAGGTTATCTGAAGAAAAAAGTTTCCCTTTATCTGTTATCATTATACAGCTGTAGTCGGGAAACTTCTTCAATAATTTCATTCCTGCCTTACGGCCCATTACCATCAGTGAAGTACTAAACCCATTAGCCAGTTCTGCGCTTGGACCAAAAACTGTAACACTCGTAAGGCCCGTTGCAGGATAGCCTGTAGCCGGATTAATGATGTGTGCATAGCGTTTACCGTTAATCTCAGCGTATTTTTCATAGCTTCCTGATGTTGTCACCGCGGCTTTCAATAACGGAACAATAGCATATACATCATTTTTTTGAAATGGATTGGTAATACCGATATTCCACGGCTCACCGCCGGGTTGTGTTCCCCAGGTACTCATGTCACCGGATCCATTTACAATACCCGCTTCAATACCCCTGCCCATCATCAACTCACGACAACGGTCAGCCGCATAGCCCTCGCCAAGGGCGCCAAAACCAATTTTCATCCCCTTTGATCTGAGAAAAATAGTGCTGTTAACGGTATCGATGATGATGTTTTTGTAGCCAACATACTTCCGGGCATTCTGCACTTCTCCAGGTTCCGGCAACTTATCCATGGTGCCATCAAAGCGCCATATCTTTTCCATCGCTGCAAAACTAATGTCGAACGCGCCTTCTGTTAATTCGGAGAGCCATAACGCGCGCCTGGTAAGCTCCAACACCTCGCGGTCAACCCGCATCGGCATAATTCCAGCCTGCTGATTTATCCGGGAAACCTGAGTGGTATCAATCCAGTCAGAGATCAGGTATTCTATTCTCTTAATCTCCTGTATTATTATGTCAATATTCTCTTCCGCTGATGCTGAATCCTTAGCAACAATTGAAATATCAAACCGTGAACCCATCAGTTTAACTGTGCGTACCCTGAGCGTTTGACCAATACACGCAGAATAAATCAACAACAATATCGGGAGAATAAAATATTTCACTGCTCAAAGAAAAAATAAAACCGGCATAATTTGTAGTGAATATTTTTTCCGGAATATTATTTACAGAACTGTGACTCCTTATACAATATCAAAATACTGGGCGACTATTCTTTCCGGTAATCATGATGTACAACAGATACAATTCAATTTGTTCACTGTTTCTTATTTTTGGCAATTCACCTCCCGGAAATTTCATAAATAAATGGATTCCTCCTATCTCAAAAATGGACTTGCTCTGCTTATTTTGAATTTTGTGATGCTATCTGCTACATCTCAAAAAAAAATTACTTCTGTTCCACAGAAACCGAACATCATTTTTATTCTTGCAGATGACCACCGGTATGATGCCATGGGTTTTACAGGTGCCTTCCCTGGTCTTGAAACTCCTAATATGGACAGAATAGCAAAAGAAGGTTTTTATTTCAGAAATGCCGTAGTTACAACTGCACTTTGTTCACCCAGCAGGGCAAGTATCCTAAGCGGACAATACGCACACAGGCATCGGGTTGTTGACAATCAGGCTCCCGTTCCTGCAGATGTACATTTCTTTCCCGAAATATTACAGAAAGCGGGATATGCAACTGCTTTCCTGGGGAAATGGCATATGGGTGAAGAAGATGACAAGCCGAGGGTGGGATTCAATTACTGGGCAAGTTTCCGCGGTCAGGGTGAATACTATAATCCTGTTTTGAACATTAACGGAAAACGGATATCCTACACCGATAGTACCTACACAACAGACCTGCTTACAGATCTGGCGGTTGATTGGATGAAGCAACAAAAAAGTGGAAAACCATATTTCCTTTATCTGTCACACAAAGGAGTACATGCAATGTTTCAGCCGGCAAAGCGGCATAGGGGCAGGTATCAGCATCTTGCTTTTCAACCTCCACCTTCCATGTTTCTTACAGCAGGTGAAAATGATAGCCTGAAAGAACTGCATTCAATTGCAGATCGCCGCATCCGGGAAGGAGGCTGGAAAGTAAATTATTCTGATATCCCTTCATGGGTGCGGAACCAGCGTTACAGCTGGCATGGCGTAGACTACCTGTACCATGGACAGATGTCTTTCATTAGTTTCTACCGTCAATATCTTGAAACATTATTGGCCGTTGATGACAGTATTGGCAGGGTGCTTGCCTTTCTCGAAGCTGAAGGGTTGCTCGAAAATACCGTTGTATTTTATATGGGAGATAACGGATTCAGTTTTGGAGAACATGGACTTATTGACAAGCGACATGCCTATGAAGAATCCATGCGGGTGCCCCTGCTGGCTTATGCACCTGTACCTGGAAGGAGTCGTGGAACCGTTGATAACCTGGTTCGTAATATTGATATTGCTCCTACAATACTCGACATTGCAGGAATCAAACCTCAAAAGCAGATGCAGGGTCAATCATTCCTTGACCTTTTCAAAACTGAAAGACCCGTTCCACAAAAAATGGCTTTCTACGAATACTACTGGGAATATGCTTTCCCCCAGACACCGACGATTTTTGCAGCACGCGATGAGCGCTATAAATACATTTACAATCATGGCATCTGGGATATAAATGAATTATATGATCTGCAGAATGATCCCTATGAAATGAATAATCTGATCAGGAGTCCGGAACATCAATCAAGGGCGAAGGCCATGCGTGATTCTATTTTCTCCTGGCTGGAAAGAACAGGGGGAGATCAGATCCCCCTGCGAAAAATTGATACCCGTAGAAATGATCATAAATTCCAGGGTATTTATTGAATTGATTTCAGCTCACCACTATTTCCCTGCTGTATTTTTCAGCATCCGCATTCTTTGGAAGCTTTATAAAAAGGATACCATTTTCCTGCTTTGCCGAAATGGAAGCCGTTTCTATTCCTTCACCCAGACTGATCACTCTTTCAAAAACTCTTACGGGAAATTCCTGTTTTATAAATTCCGGAATTTCCTTTTCATCAACAGTTCTTGTACCTGTAATCACCAGTTCATTTCCCGAAATTTTCAGTTTTATGTTTTCTTTATCGAACCCTGTGGCATAAACTGATACCTCATAGTAACCTTCTTTATCAGCAATGTTAACCGGAACATTGTACTTAGGTCTGCGGCGCCAGCTATTCATTTGCCTGGCATAATGATGATAAGCATGCTCATGTGATGCATGTCTGAATGACTTAAACATATGTTTCATTTATTAATTTTGAAGATGATACCTGATTTACTTTAAACGTTGAACGTTTAACGTTGCCTCCCCCGCATGGAGCATCGCGCGCGCCATTCCTCCTTGAATTTCTGGCGTTCTTCCGGACTCATAGTTTTCCATTTCGCGATGATATGTGGTGGTGGCCCCCCAAACCGGCCCCGTCCTCCAAAGCTGTTTACCCTGCGGAAATTGCCGGTGAGTATTCGCACAAGAAATAACAGACCTACTGACTGCAGATAGGTTATTTGTTTTAATGAAAAAAGATCTGTGATGATAGCATTCCAAAGAAGCATTACTATCAATCCGCCCAAAAAAAGCGTCCCGATTTTCCAGATAAAAAATGGAATCTGCATTTTTCGGTCTATACCGCGATCCATTTCCGGAACTGATTCGTTCATAATTTTCTTTTTAATAGTTCATCAAATCATCATACAGAAACTGCAGCCTTTTACGTAAATGCAATACTGCATATCTTTTTCTACTGATGATTGTTTTAATATTTTCACCCGCGGCATCGGCAATCTCCTGCAGAGTGCGGTCTTCAAGTTCATTTTCTACAAAAGCGGTTCTTTGGTTTTCAGGTAATTCGTCCAATGCGACCCAGAGTTCTTCCCAGAACAAATTTTTAAGTACCTGCATTTCAGGATCTGCTTCATCAGAAAAAAGTATTTCCCTGAATCCGGTGTCAGATTCCTCATTTACCGGAAAAATATCATCAAGCAGTTCAGGCTTCTTTTTGCGGTAGCTATCCGTGATTTTGTTGCGGGCTACGGTAAATAGCCAGGCGCTGATAGTACGGATAGTTTTAGTAGCTGCAGTATTAAGGTATTGAAACCAAACATCCTGCAGAATATCTTCAGCATCCTGATCCGAATCGACTTTTCCGCGGATAAACCTGAAAAGCCGCTGACTGTATTCGCTGAAGGGCTGCATCTGTATACCGTACAAATTTTCCACCGGAAGATATTCCTTATCCATTCAATACAGTAGACGCCTGCCAGAAAAAATTACTTTAAGACCTATGCAAAAACCTCATTTCACCTCCCAGCTGTGAGAGCACTGACTGATCCCATTTGGAAATTTTCAGTATCTTGACTGCCTTATTTATTAAAAATCACAACAATAATCTTTGCCATATGTCAATCTCGCGCAGGATTTTTTTAAGAAACAGTGCACTCTCAGTCGCAGGTGCCACCTTGCTTTCCAACGAAATTTTTGCTTCAGCTCCCAAGGGTGAGTTAACCGGTGTGCAGTTATATTCTATAAGAGATCAAATGAAGGTCGACCCGTTGGGTACCCTTAAACAATTGGCAGGTATGGGCTACAAACATGTGGAACATGCGAACTATGTTGAAAGGAAATTCTATGGCTACCAGGCAAAAGAGTTCCGGAAAATTCTGGATGACCTGGGCCTGAAAATGCCTAGCGGACATACTGTTTTATCAAACCGGCATTGGGATGCCAGCAAAAATGAATTCACTGATCTCTGGAAATATACAGTGGAAGATGCGGCGACAATGGGACAAAAATTTGTAATCAGTCCTTCGCTCCCGCAGGAAAACCGCAAAACTGTCGATGATGTAAAAGCATTTATGGTTGTATTTAATAAAAGCGGAGAATTATGTGCTAAATCAGGAATGAAGTTTGGCTACCACAATCATGATTTTGAGTTTACCCAGCAGATGGGTGATACCAATCTTTTCGATATGATATTAAAAGAAACAGATCCAAAACTGGTTATACAACAGCTTGATATCGGCAATATGATTAACGGAGGCGCTAAAGCTCTTGACATCATGCAGAAATATCCCGGCAGATTTGAGTCAATGCACGTGAAGGATGAAATTGCAGCCTCAGGCGGTCATGAAAAGTTTGAATCAACTATTCTGGGTGCAGGCATTGTTCCTGTTAAAGAAGTAATTGATCTGGGCAGGAAATGGGGCACCAAACATTTCATCATTGAACAGGAGTCATACCAGGGAAAAGCTCCGCTGGACTGCGTGAAAGAGGATCTCGCGATTATGAAGAAATGGGGATATTGAGGAAGTTCGAAGTGCGAGGTACGAAGTAAGAAGTAAAAGGCAAATACAATCTCGTTTTTCAGTTCCGCAGGAACGGTGAATTTTGTAGCGCAGGGCGTAAGCCCTGGGTAGGAGGTACGAAGGCCGAAGGCCGAAGTTCGAAGGCAACAGCCAAATATAATTTCGGTTTTTCAGTTCCGCAGGAACGGTGAATTTTGTAGCGCAGGGCGCAAGCCCTGGGTACGAAGTTCGAAGTTCGAAGTCAACAGCCAATACAATTTTGGTTTTT
>JAATGW010000297.1 GCA_015654495.1 Chitinophagales bacterium | reverse complement strand
CTTCAGATTCGCAGTCGCCTGCGACACCCTTGCTCTTGGCTAATGATACGTACCGCAACGCTCATTCGGGACTTTCCCGAAGGGGATTCCTTCGAGAGCACCCTATAGCTGATATGCATGCCTGACACACAATAAAAAGCCCCGGGTCATAACCCGGGGCAAATATTAAATACCCATAAAGTATTATTTTGTTGTCGCAGCCAAAGCATCTTTGAAATATTTGGTAATAGACGCATTGATCCTGCCATTGAGTTCTCCGGCTTTTACAGTTCCCTCAACATACTCCTTGCCTAATGCATACAGATGCTCATGTAATGGTTTTCCCTCGAGTTCCTGTACCAACTGTACGGATGTATGTGTAGCCATATATTCATCCCAAACCAAACGAACCTTTTCCCAATATGCCTGGTACTGATCCCAGTATTTTTTACCCGCAGCACATTTGCTCATTTCAACGCGCCGGTAGTCGTTGATTCCTTTTTCTTCAGCTATTAATTTTGTACCTGCCGTTGTTTTCAAAATCTTTTTATTATCCTGTTCATGAAGCCAGCCGGTTGAATCCACATAAATCCTGTTGGTTCTCTGAAGCACGTTATAGTCGCTTCTTTTTTTGTATTCCCTTCTCGGCAATGGTGCGTCAGTTGTATTCATCCAGAAAGTTTTTCCGTCTGTATGAACCCATTCACTTGATCCCTGGTATCTTGGAGCATCGCTTACTTCCCAGACTGTCTGCGTACATTTTCCTTTTACTGCGGAAGCCGGTAATGTTTTCTTATTCCAAACCAGGTCACGATCATACTGCCAAATAACGGGATTCTCCCATGTCCAGTCCTCACGCCAATGTTTTACAATAACTTTATCATTCACCACCAGCAGGTGCTGCATCACCACTTTATTTTCAGTGATCTGAATCGGAATTACGAGTTCGATACCGCCATTGATAACTTCGCGATTTTTATATTCATATTCCTCATCAGGTGAAAATGTTTCTGCGTATTTGAATGTTACTTCAAAGCAGCCACACAAATTTTCTATGTTTTTCTTCCCTTCGGCTTTTTGAGCCATCAGTGGACTTGCGGCCAGTAATATCAGCGAGAACTGCAGGATTATCTTTTTCATTGTTAAAGCTATTAATAAAATTGAATTATGCTTTTTTAATCAACACTGATTCATATGCCGGGTAACCGCGTTCACCTGCCTGGGTGAGCTGGGTAAATCTTAGTTTGTAATAATTTCCCGCTCCATCTTTCAAAATATAATAGCGGTCGTTGCGGATGGATGGAGCAGTTGTAGGTCCACCACCGGATCTCCAGTCGGCACCAATCGCAACCTGGCTGGTGCTGAAGGTGAGGCCGGCTATATCAGCTTCGCCAAATGAATCAAAACTTTTTGTTGACTCAAGAACTTTTGCAGTAGCCACATTGCGGTTCTGAAGAATAATGTCCTGGAACAAATAAGGCACTTCGCCACCAGTGGTAATTGTTGTGTTTGAAAAATAAGTCCAGGCAATATCCCATTTGGTTTTTTCCGGCTCTACTGTCAATGCTCCATCTTCAAAAGAAATATAGCGGAAGAAATAGCTGGCATCTTTTGAAATGCTGACTTCCGAAAAAGTTGTGGCAGCAATATCTGCATGCTGAACTGTATAACCACCTCCGGAATTACGTGCAATTTTTATTTTTTTCCAGCCCCTGGCTGTCGCAGGTGATCCAGGTGCAGATCCCCGGTTAATAATATATACTTTATTATCTGCAGCATTTGCTGCAATGGGAGCAATGGCCGTTTTAGTCAGATCGCCACTGGGATGATCAATATACGCAAGCTGCAAAGGTGAAGGAGCAGACTGACTGAAGTTAAGATCAACAATAAAACCCACAGTATCAGCTGCTGATACATCGGCCAGATTGGTTTTATCCAATTGTTTCGCCATCATGCCCGCCGAGGAATTCAGTATTACATTGAATTCGTTTGTTTCCATACTAAATCCGAGATCCCATTTGGAACGCCTCACAGCAGTTTGGCGATTAGCACTGAGGTCGACAAATACTTTGTTGGGGTATGTGGCGCCGCCACCATCGATTACGGCTTCGCCATCGTCAGCAATTATCTCAGAAAATGTGAGTTTATAACTTGCAGTTTGCCCGACAAAAACTGTACTACCTGCTCCAACTATTTTAACACCGATTTTTTCATCCCCATCGAACAGAGCCTCAGGAACTTTTGAAATGGTAAGCAGGCCCTGGTCACTCCCGGCAGGAATTGTAAGCAACACGGTTCCCGCTGCTGCGGCAGGAACGGTTGTATAATCCGTTCCATACACAACACCTGTGTCAGAGATCTGGATTGTAACCGGAACGGCCACTTCGGCTATACGTGATAGTTTTACCTTAATCTGAATTGAAGTTTCTGATTCACCAATACCCTGTGAAGTGGTTTCGAAATTCACGAGATTATCCGGCAACTCAGCTTCTTTTTTTGTACATGCCGCGAATATCAGTAAGCCTATAATCACCAGCCATTTTGATTTTACCATTTTTTCTTTCATTATTAGTCCGTTTAGTTTATTTTTTATTTTCCTGATTCCAGTTAAATGTGAGTCCGGCAAACCATGAGGTTCCATATCCAACAGGCCTTGCGCCGGTTTGACTGTGTACGCCGCCGGATACTGCTGTATTATTTACCATTTTTATATTAAAGAGGTTT
>JAATGW010000717.1 GCA_015654495.1 Chitinophagales bacterium | reverse complement strand
GTAACCAGGCATCCCATGGCTGGCGATACATATCGATCCATTCCTGAGCATATATCTGCTTTAATGCATTTGTTGCACTGGCTGCATCGTATGCTACAATGGGATTTGTTATCAAGGCATCAATTTCTGCCGGAGAAGCCGTGGGCGCTGCTGGTTTGTTTACAACCCAAACCGGTGAATTATATGCGATAGAAGTCCACATATTTACTGAAGCTTTTATTCCTGCTTCATATTCCGCTTTTGCAGTCGCAGGTGAAGCTGCTGCACCAATGCCGCGATTATAAACTTCGGCTTTCAGGAAATGAACCTGGGCAGCAGTAAGCATCAGTTCGGGAATTGACTTTGTATCCTGTTCAAAATAAAGATTTACCGGAGAATAGATATTGGCAGCACCTTTATCAGCCCAGTTTGTAAAGCGTTTTGTATCGTAAGGAGCCCCGCCTTCTGTAACAGTAGAGGTAGTTGGATTTTGCGGATAAGCAGCCCACTGACCAGCATTATTTGTTTCATAGAATATTTTCGCGCGCGGATCAAAAATGCCGGATCCGTTTGTATTGTCATTGGACGACATCAGGTCCCACATGGTAGAACCCATGCGCAGATAACAGTTCGCAGAAAAAGACCAGGTACGCCATTGCAGATCAAGACCCGGGATCCTTGTTGGCCAGAGACCGATATTATCTCCGTCAGCCAGCAGTGGTTTAGCCAGCGCTTCTGTAATTGCAGCGGTAGCAGCAGCAGCGTTTTTGTCGCTCAGTGTAACGGCAACATATAAACGCAGGCTATTGGCAAATTTTGACCACATGGCGATATCATTCTTCAGGAATGTTTCATACGCTCCCAGCGAATACTGATCAGCGCCTGTACTGAAATTATCCACAGCCCATTTCAATTCATTGAGCAATGCCACATAAATATCTCCCTGCGTATCGTATTCAGCTTTATATCCTTCAGAACCTTTCAATGGCGCATAGCCCGCTTTTGAATAAGGCATATCACCATAGAAATTCGTCGTTTTGAAAGTTTTGTATGCCATAATGGTTTTAAGCATGGCATACACATTATTCATCTGGGCAGGATTTTCGCTTGTTGCAATCCTGTCTTCAATCAAACGATAATTACTCAGTGTGAGATAGTAGTTGGACCATACATCGTTTCTGGCATTATTATAAGGATAAGCGCCGGAAGTAACAATGGCCTGTTGGGTAATAGGATAAATCCAGGAATTAAAAACGGACTGTTCACCTCCGGTTAGCGGTAATGAGCTTATGATCATATTGTATACCTGCGGTGTGGGGGCCGATGTAGCGTCTTTCGGTGGCGTATTTATTTCTTCGAAATCTTTTGTGCAGGAAAATAAAGCCGTCATCGCAACGCCGAGAACCAGCCCTTTACCTGTATATGATGAATATTTCATATCGAATTATTTTTTACAGTTATAATCTGAGTTTTACTGAAAATCCTAAGTCCCTTGTTCCGGGGAACTGCGACCACTGTACGCCCTGGCCATTGCCTACACCGTTCACGGCTTCAGGATTCAGGTTTTCAGGAAGCGTGGTAAACAGGTAAAAGAGGTTTCGGCCAACAAAAGAAACATCAAGACCCTGAATCACTTTTGATTTGCGCAGCCAGGTTTGAGGAACTGAGTAGGTCAGTGTTAACTCTCTGAGTTTACCCCAGGAATTGGTAAAGATGGCATTGCTCCTTGGCATCTTCACATTTGACCAGGCTACATAAGAACCTGCATATTTCCACATATAGGGAACCACATCCGTATTCTGTGTGCCATCAGCAAAAACACCTTCGATGATAACACCATTATTTGCTGAAGTACCATCAGGATAAGTAAGCGGTAATCCACCGCCATCTCTTTCTTTCAGAGTAGAAGGAGAAAGACCTTCACCTACTGCTGCTGCATAGTCAGCAGAGTAGATCTCGCCACCGATTTTGAAATCAGTCAGGATATACAGGCTGAAATTTTTGTACCTGAACGTATTCGAAATTCCACCTGTAAATTTCGGTGTTGCATTGCCGATAGCTACTGGATCAGCTGTTGTTACATATTGTGTACCTACTACCTTGGATGGATTTGACTGGTCAACAACTTTTTTAACTACTTTCTGACCATTCAGGTAAGTGTAGTCGTAACCATAGATCGTTCCGTAATTTTCTCCTGCTTTAACATACATCTGAACACCATTTGTTCCCCACAGGTCCTGGAGCGGATAACGATCGATTCCTTCGGCGAGTGAAATAACCTTATTGGTATTATGTGCAGCATTTGCAACGATATTCCAGCTGAAATCTTTTTGCTGAAATGCTGTTGCCCGTAAAATGATTTCTATTCCTTTATTAGCGAGTTCTCCTGTATTGAAAGTAACTGCTGATGCACCTGAAGAAAGTGCAAGATTTCCTGAAAGGATCTGGCTGGTTGATTTCGATTGGTAATAAGTCAGTTCAAGACCAATCCTGTTATTCAGGAATCCTGTTTCCAGACCTACTTCAAATGACTGGTTCCGCTGAGGTTCCAGGAATCCGCCCGGAGGAAGTATGGATTGATAACCACGTACCGGCTGACCACCAAAAGAAGTTGGTGCCGTTCCGTTGATATAGTTGCTGAGCACATTCGCATTGTAGGTATAAGTAGAAAGGTATGGATTGGTACCATTGGCACTCTGCGCATAAGATACTTTCAGTTTTCCATAACTAAGCCAATTGGTGCTTTGCAGGCTTTTAATATTTTCTGTAAACACCCAACTCAAACTCGCGGAAGGGAAGAAATAGGAAGATGTTTTAACTGGTAACGTTGATGACAAGTCGTTTCTTCCGGTGACCTGTAAAAACAGGAAATTGTCGTATGACACATCAAGCACGCCGAAAATCGAATTCAGGTTGTAGTCGTTCCAGAACTCTTTCGGAGCTGAAACGCCTGCTGCATTTGTTGTATTGGATAAAAAATATTTGTTTGGTACTGACCATGGGTAAGAACTTCCCTGACCATAAGTTGCATTGGATTCACCACTCACCCAACCTGCATTATCATACATCCTGCTTTTCAATGCACTGTTTCCAATCATCAGACTTCCGTTAAATTTGGAACCGAAGAGATTGTTCTTGTGCAATGTTGTAAATAATTCCAGGTTGATATCACTGTTCTTAATTGATTCCTGACCATATTGACCCTGCACACCCTGTGCATCAATCGGAGTATAATGACTTTCAACTGAAGTGTTGGCATTATTAAGAGATGCGCGACCCGTAATGTTCAGCCATGAAGTGAAATCACCCGAAAGTTTTACTGAGCCCAGTAACTGATTCCTTGTCAGGCGCTGGTTCTGTTGAAAAAGGTGCCAGAATAAATTCTGGTTGTAGTTATTCTGATAAGGATAATAACCAAACGGAGAAGCAGCGATCAGATCGCGTTTGCTTCCGTCGGCATTTCTATAGTTATCAAACTCCAGCGGTTTATAATCGCGGGACATTGAGTAGATCATAAAGTTCGACCAGCCCTGATCGTTAGCAACATCAGGAACATTCAAACGATAGTAATTGGTATAACTCGCAGAAACTTCAGCTTTCAGTTTTTTGGAGATATTCAGACTTGAACCAAAATTCAGGTTGTTCTGATTATAATGACTGTTTTGTACAATGGCTTCATTATCCTGGCGGGTATACCCTACGCGGAAACTTCCATAATTACCACCGCCGCTTACTGAAACATTATGTGTGGTTGTATTGCCTGTTCTGAAAAATGCTTTCCGGTTATCCGGCTGTGGGTCCCATTTCCTTTTAACACCATCCCACCAGATAATTTCAGTACCATCGAGTTTAGGTCCCCAGGAAGCAGCGGGTCCATACCAGCTGAACACATCCCAGGTGCTGTATCCGCCAGGGATTGAACCGGCACGCGCAAATTTATCACCGGAAGGTGTTCCATCCCATGGATAGTTACCCGGATAACGCAATTCACCCGTTGATGTAGTCGGAAACTGAGGGGTTGCTGTCCAGAGACTACTTGCACCACCATAACCATATGAATTCTGCACGTCCTGGTAGCGATAAGGGTCGGTCCACAGCGAATTAACAGTGTAGTCGATTCCAAGTCCCGGTCTGTTACCACCTTTTTTTGTTGTGATCAGCAATACGCCATTTGCACCGCGGGCGCCGTAGAGGGCTGCAGCATTTGCACCTTTCAGTACGGTTACATCCTGTACATCATCGCTGTTGATAAAATTCATAAATGAACCCCAGTCTTTCGGAGAAACCAGGTCAGTAGAAGAAGTATTAAATGAGGATGCCTGGCCACCGACCGGATCATTCTGTACCTGGATGCCATCCACAACAATAAGCGGTTGGTTGGTTCCAAGAATACTGTTGTTACCACGGATTACAATTCTTTGTGAATTTCCCTGAATACCGTTGGTACTGGTAATATTTAAACCGGCGGATTTACCCATCAGACCCTGAGCAAGATCAGGTGGCGCTGCACGGGTAATATCGTTGGCTGTTACTTTCTGTGCTGAATATCCTAATGAACGTTGTTCTCTTTTTAAACCAAGCGAGGTGACCACCACCGCATCCAGCGCATTGGAGGAAATCTGAAGTACTACATTTAAAATTTCAGAACTTCCTACCGGAACTTCCTGGCGTTGAAAACCTATGGCGGTAAAAATGAGTACCGCACCATCTTTCACACTAACAGAAAACCTGCCCTCGCCGTCGGTAGAACCCGACACACTGGTGCCTTTCACCTGGTAATTGATGCCATTGAGACCGGCACCGGAACTATCCGTGACCGTACCGCGAACGGTGCGTTGCGCCAATGCATAACTGCTTATACACAACAGCAGCATCACACAAAAAGTCGAATAGATAACTTTTTTCATGACTGATTGATTTTGATAATAAAATGTTGATGACGGCGACGACAGTTCTGGAAACTACAGGCGGGTCTTCCTAAGGCCATTAAGTATTCGGTTTTCACCGATCTTAAAAGGCGAAAGAAGAGGAATTGACCGGGCAGTTCAACATAAACAGTCGTTCGGTTATACTTAGCTGCTTACCTGAACTGCATTTTTTGGAAATTCAGACGGGGAAGCACCTATGTTACGAAGACGCTGAAACCCATGAGCTCACGATGATTTTTAGCGTCCTCTTAACAATTTCAAATATAGAATACTTTTTAAATAAAAGTAAAAACTTCTTAAATTTTTTATTAACGGTCGATTATTAATATAAAAAATTAAGAAGTCGGCTGGGTTATTAGGGAAGTAATTGTTATATGCCGGGTTTAAAAACCAGCTTTTAAAGGCTGATTTTAGTTATAAAAATTTGATAATCAATATAATTAGTGATTGCTTGAGCTGGATTACTCCGAATTCCGGCATTAAGAAAATCAATTCTTTGAAGAAAGACTAAAGGAAGGAAAGACCTAAGAGTTCGTTACGTGGAAGTTCAAAAAACGGACGGAAAAAGAGAAACGCATGCTCATACTCTTTTCAATAATTGACTGGAGTATCGCATGCGTTTTACGGAAAGCAATCTCTGCTGATGAATTTCAAGCAGGCATTGTATAGAAAATACCTGCCGATGAAACTCTTATTTACAGTGCTTATTTCTTTACATGTTTTGAAATAAACTTTGTCATCTCAAACATAGATACCTGGGCTTTGCCATCAAACAATGCTTTAAGTTTTGCATCAGCATTGATCATTGTTCTTTTCACTTTATCCTGAAGGCCGTTTTTCTTGATATAGTCCCAGAGTTTTTTTGTAATCTCTGTACGTGGAATTCCTTTACTTCCTACAACTTCAGCAAGTGCGGGGCTGGGAGTAAGTGGAGCTGTAAACCCGGAAGGAAGTTTACGTGCTGCTTTTTTTGCCGGC
>JAATGW010000237.1 GCA_015654495.1 Chitinophagales bacterium | reverse complement strand
GAAATAGAAACAGAAACAGAAA
This sequence comes from Chitinophagales bacterium, assembly GCA_015654495.1. Lineage (GTDB taxonomy): Bacteria > Bacteroidota > Bacteroidia > Chitinophagales > Chitinophagaceae > Pollutibacter. Next base: position 8,678 of record JAATGW010000237.1, on the reverse strand, counting down.
CAGATAAGAACACTCAGGCATCAAATCTCCAAACGCCGGCTGTTCTCTACTGCCTACTGCCTACTGCCTACTGCCTGACTTCGTCCTTCGAACTTCGTATTTCCGATCTACCGACTGTTTTTGCCTAATCGTCGACTCCTCCCCGCATATTCCAGCCATTACAATTAGATTTAGTTCTTAATTGAACTTTAAACAGTTTCATAAGTATTAAAAGTGGATTTACCGGGCTGTATTTCTATACAGCCCTCTTTTAAAACCTCTATTATGAAAACCAGACATATTCTGATATTCCTTTTTCTAACCGCTAATCTCCTTGTTTCCGCATATGCTCTTTTGGACGGAATTGATGGGGGAAAAAGCTTTACGTATATCCTCGTCTATAGTCTTACTTCAGTGACTGATATCGTGCTAATGACCAGGGCCTATCTCCATTTTATGAGAAACCCGGCCAAAGAAAATTCATAATTTAAAAAGAGTAATTTGCCCTATTAAAATGGCATGAGCCGATACTTTAAATACCTGCTTTTCGTCATCTTTATTGCTTCTGTACTGGTCATTGTATTCCTTCAGTTTAATTCAAACAGGAGTATAAATAATCTTATATACAGCAATGAAAATCTCCTTAGCGACCTTACAACAAAAAGCGATATTCAGCATCTGCTTAATGAAATCCTCACGCTCGAAAGCAATGTAAGAGGAACCGTAATCCGTGGCAGTGTAGCCGATTCGGAAAATTTGTACACCGATGTAAAATCCATTACAACCTCTTTTAAAAAACTCGGACATTTAAACGATGATAAAAGTATTCAACCGCTTGTTCAACAGCTGGAAGCACTTATAGATCTAAAAGTTGTGTGGAGCGACAGGATTCTGGACTCACTGCAGATCAGGGGAAAAAGTTCAGCCGAAGCACTGATCGTAACACAGTATGGCAAACGTCTTACAGACTCGATCAAGTCAATAATAATTCAGATAGATGCGCACCGTCAGCTTACTCTTACAAAGCTGATTCTCGAGGCCGACGCTAATGGTCAGAAGGCCAAGACACTGGGTACAGTAATGGCCATTATTGCAGCGATAGCTTCAATTTTCGCATTCCTCTATGTTGCATTTAAAGTAAGGCAGCAGCAGCAGCTGATCGGCCAACTGAATAAATCAGAACGGAAAGCCAAGGATGCCGTTCAGATAAAAGAAAAATTCCTTGCAAATATGAGTCATGAGATCAGGACGCCATTAAATGCGATACTTGGTTTCACAGGTTTGCTTCAACGGAAAAACCTGGACCAGGACTCGCAGAAATTTGTACAGACGATTCAAAAGTCTGGTGAAAACCTCCTGACTATTATCAATGATGTTCTCGATCTTTCAAAAATTGAGGCGGGTATGATGCGTATCGAATCTGCGCCTTTCAGCCTTTATGCTCTTGTAAATTCAGTTGAAACGATGTTCCGGCAAAAATCAGCCGAAAAGAATATTGATTTTCATTTTTCAATTGCGGAGAATATTCCGGATACATTGGAAGGAGATGCAAACCGGCTTACACAAATTCTTGTAAACCTGATTGGCAATTCAATCAAGTTTACCGAAGAAGGAAATATTGTAACAAATTTCAGAAACAGGGGAATAACGGATTCAATTATAAACCTGGAATTCAGTGTAGCCGATACCGGTATTGGCATTGAAAAACATAAACTAAATCAGGTATTTGAAAGGTTCAGCCAGGCCGAAGATTCAGTTACGCGCAGGTATGGGGGAACGGGCCTCGGACTTTCCATAGTAAATGAACTCGTAATACTTCAGAACGGGAGTATTAAAGCAGAAAGTCAACCCGGCACAGGAACTGTTTTTACTATTTCATTACCGTACAAAATTGCCTCTGTGCAGGCCGAATTGCCATCGGGCCTGAAAATATCAAGGCCTGAACCCGATCTGAGTTATGCCCGGCTGTTAATCGTCGAGGACAATGAAATAAATCAGAGTCTATTAAAACATCTTTTTGAAGGCTGGCGGATTCAATTTGATATTGTGAACAATGGACTGGAAGCAATTGAAATTCTGAAACAAAAAACCTATAGCCTGATCCTGATGGATATCCAGATGCCTGAAATGGATGGATATACTGCCACTTACGAAATCCGCCACACATTAAAACTCTCCACACCGATTATTGCAATGACCGCCCATGCACTTGAGGGTGAAAGGGAGAAATGCATTGGCCTTGGCATGAATGAATATATTCCGAAACCCATCCGCGAACAGGTATTGCATTCATTGGTTGCAGGTTTTCTAAAAACGCAGAATAAAAGTCCGGCTCTTAATGATTTGCGTCAGCCAAATCCGTTTACCTATATTCAGCTTGATTACCTGCGTGAGGTAAGCAGAGGAGACAGCAGCTACGAAAAGCTGGTGACTGAACAATTCATTGAAGCCATTCCTGGTGATTTAACTGAACTGGAACATGCCTGGAAGGAAAACAGATTGGATGTTCTCCGGCGCCTGGCCCATACCATGAAATCCACAGTATCCATTATGGGTTTAACAGAAAGATTGCAGCCCTGGCTGGATCAGATTGAATATAAAAATCTGAATGCACAACAATTCAGTACCGCATTTAATGAGCTGAAAACTGTATTAAATGCAGCTGTTACCGAGGCTGAAAGATTCCACGAATCCGTTTCTGTTTATATGCCCAGCAAACCATAGCAGCCAGGAGGAAAATTGAAAAATAAGGTCTGGAATCCCAGATCAGGCCTGTTCACCGATCGAATTTGCCTGTCTGTCTATTCCCTGATAATAATCTGAAAACTACGACTTAAGTTTACGCCGGATATTGTACCACAGTTTTTTAAAACCCGAAGCAAATGGGTTTTGAAAGGATTGAATGAAAACGAACCACCCAACCAGTGCCATCTGATCGCAGGAAGAAAGTTTAAGAAGTACACTAAAAACAAATAAGCGGATGGAAATTAAAAGACTGAAAGAACCTTTTCTCATGGGGTCTTTTCAGTCTTTTCCTTTCGCAGCAGACTGAGCATTTTCCAGACACTGCAAAAAAGCACTTTCTTGTATAAATTAATAGATTCCCCTGGAATATTTCGGTTTTTGAACAAGGTTGCTAACGGTTTGATTCAAGACTAATACTTGTACCTTCTCCGGGTTTCGATAAAATTGTAAGAGTGTAATTAATTTGTATAGCGCGAGCCCTTAAATTCTTCAATCCATTTCCGGGAATAATTTCATTTTCTTCAAATCCTTTTCCGTCGTCTTCAATTTTCAATAACCGGGAATGGTAATTTGAGGCGAAAAAAATACGAATATTTCTGCATTCTGAATATTTGATAGCATTGTTTATAGCTTCCTTTGAAATAAGCAGTAAATTTCTCTTCTCGGTTTTATTTAAACTTGTAAGATCCCCGGATTGGGTCTCGAATTTAATTGTTATGCCTTTTGCCTCGGATAAAGGTTGTGAAAACGATTTTAAGCGTTTTAGCATTTCATCGGCATTGTCATTACTATCGTCGAGAACCCAAATAAGATCCCTTAATCCGGAAGAAGCATTTGAAAGAGATTCTTTTATCAGCGAAAAATATTTTTGCTTTTCGTTGGAGTCTTCCGCCAGGTGTGTGAAAATTTTAATTGAATTTAATGTACTGCCAATGTCATCATGCAGATCACCTGCAATATTCTCGCGTACCTGATGAAGCATTTTCTGCCTGTCTTTTATTTGTTCAATCCGGTATCTGTATATTCCGTATGCCAGGCCAATTAAAAGAGTGAACAACAATAGAAAAAACCACCATGTCTGAAACCATTTTGGCTCTATAATCAGTTTAATTGTTTTCGGTAAACTCCAGAAACTATCTTCATTTCCAGATCTTACCTGCAGATGATAAACGCCAGGATTAAGCCCAAGTATGCTAACAAAATTTTGAGAGCGTATATCAATCCAACCTGAATCTTTATCCGGAATCCGATACTGATAAACCACTCGTTTTGAATTTCTGAAATTTATACCGGCAAAAGAAACAGTGGCCTGTAACCAGTTTTCAGGAATAATAACTTCCTGCATTTCGAGATCGGTAGAATCAATGTCATCTTCGGCATTATCTGTTCTTACCTGAACGCTTTTAAAATAAAAACGGGGCGGTATCGAATTAACCAGAATTTTTGAAGGGTCAATTATTGTAAATCCGTTCACCCCTCCCGCATAAATTAATTTTTTAAATTTCCCTGCTGCCACTTCTTCAAACTGATTTGAATGCAATCCATCTTCAAGGAAGTAATTTTTAAATTTCCCGGTCATGATATTATATACTGATAAACCATTGTTGGTAGTAACAATAAGACTGGAATCTCCCACATTAAATATATTGTATACACCTTCATCCGATAATCCATTTCGTTTTCTGATCAGGCTAACAAAATTAAAATTCTGATCAAGCTCAACGATCCCGTTTCCGTAGGAGCTAAGCCAATAACTATTCCGGGCTTCACACATGTCAAAAAACAGACCCAGATTTATATCATCTTTCGCAGGATTTACATATACTAATTTTGACTCGCTAAAGCCAGCATTCAGAATATTAATGGTTTTATCAGATAGCACCCAGATTCGATTCCTGCTGTCCAGGAAAATATTGTTAACGGTATTTGATGCAAGCAACTGACGCTTGTCAACTGTAATCTGAATGACGGTATGTCTTTTATAATTCCAAAGTAATATCCCGTTGTCATTCTCTGTACCCATTATGACTATCGAATCACCCAAAAAAATATGACTGTTGACAGGAAGTTTTTCAAAGGCACTAAACTCCGGATAGAACTTACTTATTGACAACAATTTCTTATTCACCATGCAGAAAAGCCCATCATTTCTGGATAGAATAGTACGACCATTAACATCAGTAAAGAGGTGATGATAAAGGTGCGTATTATCCAATATCAAAAAACTATCATTCTTCCTGACCTGAATAAGTCCGCTTCTTAAGCCGCAGATAAAATCACCATTGGGTAAACAAATAACAGAACGTATGTGTTCCAGTTTAACTCCGGATTTTTCATCATAATAATATTTAATGAACGGGTTACCTGCAATATCCAGCTTGGCAACACCCTGGTGCGCAGCCAGCCAGATTATATCGTCATCTACATAAATTGATTGAACAGAATTGATCCATTTACTTTCTGATGGCCCAATACTTTCTTCAAATTTGAAATAGGAATTTAAGGATGAATCAAATTTGTATAACCCATTATTTCCCGAAATGAGGATTTCGTCCTTATATCTCGCAATGGCTTCAACAGGAGAAATGTTCATTGAGGGTAATCCACTACATGGCACCCGATCTACATCAATATTATATTCCCTGTCATATCGAATTTTTCTAAGTCCCTGATTAGTGGAAAAAAGAATCTGCTCACCGTTGATCTGTAAATAGTTAGTAAATCTGATCAAGCCTGTTCCCGCGGTATCGCCTAATTCAGCAATGGGGATTTCTTTAATTTTCTTCATAGAATTACCATCATAAATAACAATCCCAAATCCTGAGTAGCAGGCCCAGATGTTTTTTAATTGATCCTCAGCAATACAGTTCACCTCAAAATCAAATGAGTTTTTCTTAAACTGAGTTCCAACAGTGGGAATTATTAAAAATCGGTTTTCTCTTTTTTTAAATACTTTCAAACCGCAAAAACTGCCTATCCATATTTTGTCAGGTTTATTTAACAGTGTAATATTCCAATCTTCGGCACAAATGGCAGGTATAGCAATACGCTTGCGGATAATTCCCGTTTGGGTGCTAATCACATCCAGTCCATTATTATTAGGTAGTACCCAAAGAATTTCTTCAGTACTATCCTCTACTATCCGTCGTACTTCCGGCCCCGATAACCTGTACCTGGGAGGCGACTGTCTGGAATAAAGGGTGAAAACACCCCCGTCTTTGCGGGTTAAACCATCCTGAGAAGCTACCCATAAAAACCCTTTTTTGTCCTTAACGATGTCTTTAATATTGTAACTGGAGATTCCATCCGATTGATCATATTTAATCAGTGAACATCTCAATATTTCCTGGGCGAACCCATTAAAACAAGGCAATAAAAAACTCCAGATAAAAATATGTCTCAGATTGAAAAAAAGCAAAGCAAAAGGTGGTTGATTGTATTCCTAATTTATGCAGATTTCACCACTAATGAAGAATTTCCCATGCTGGAAAAGATGAAAGTAGCCCTGAACAGTATGTTTGAAGACATATTGACTAATCCAATTGACAACGAACGGTCGAGGCTTTTCGTAATTATGAACAGCATAAAATTTGTGCCGGATTCAGATGCCCCTGAAGCTGAAGACAGGACGATTTTATACCAGATTGAAAATAACCCTGCGACCGGTCGGAATGATATAACAAGCTGCAGGCTGATTGACAATATCCGGGACAATGGCGAAAATTTGGGAGCAGGCCCACTTCATACAGACAAAAAACTTGCGAAAATATTTCAAGAAACCCATCTAAGAGACGACGAAGAAATAGTGCTTAATACCTGGGATCATGGTTTCTCCTTTGGTATTTTTAAAGATCGGGCGTTGTCCGATAAAAACGCCAGAAAAAGGGATAACATTTCAGATAACAGCAGATTTCCTTATATAAAAGTTTTCTGGGACAGAGTCATTCAGGAGGATGCTTATAAGAACCTCTGTCAGTGCAAAATGAAAAAAGCCCGCTATTACTCTACCATACAAGTAGATAATACATTGTATAAAATTGAAACCGATAAGTTAGGTCTGAAAAACGTTCAAAAAGAATTAAGCAGTGAAGATTTCGCCAATTTCTATTGTCTTGAAAAAGAATCAGGTAATGGATATGCACTAAAATTTAACCAAAAGGCATTAGAAATTATGAATCCAAATGCAGATTCGCAGGCGGAAAATTCCGGAAATAGTGCAAATAAGATACCCCTGGAATCAGGCGTTGCAGAAATTCTGACAAATAAAGAACTTTCCGAGGCTATCAAGCTATGGATTGGTGAATCCCGAAAAGTTGGGATTTTGATAATGACAAATTGCTGGATGATGAATCTGCATACAATGTATGCTTTGAGAGATAGAGTTAAATGTCTGGTTGCTCCGCAGGGAGATATTGATTGCCCGGGATATAATTATGGTGAAATCATAAGACAGATTAATCTTCCTGCCGGACGACGTCTTACTGTGCAAAATCTGGCAGGGAAATGCATTAAATCAACCGAATCGCCTGAAGCCCGGAAAAAAGCTGCAACCCTTAACAAAAACGATCAGGAGATAATCGATGTTTTTACAATTTTTGCAATGGATCTGGAGAAAAAGGACAGCCAGGGCAAATCGCTTTTAGAAAGTCATATTGATGCTTTAAAAAGGATTATAGTTTCACTAAATCAGGAATTAAAAGATCCATTGGGAGATCCGGAGTTAAAGTTTTTACTGAAATACGTTCGTTCTGTATGTTTTGATTTCAGTGATAATTCTACAATGATGGTCGATATTCTAAACTGGGCACTAAGCACCTCTTTTGCTGAAGAAGATTTCCGCATTGCGGATTTTAAATTTCCCGGGGACTATGATGCTGAATTCATCAGACTGCGGGACTTAGTTCTTGATAGCAATAATCCAAGTTTAATAATTGCGAAGACCAGGGGGAAAAAAGTCTATTCAAGTGGGAACAAAGTGAAACCGTTTGCTGTAATCAATCTTCAACCTAACGGTTATAGTTTATTTTTCCCAATGTATGATCTTAGGAAACATAAGGATTTTGAAAACTTACGAAAAAATGCACAAACCGACCCATTGATGAATGACAGATTACCGGAATGGAAGGAATTTCTCACATTTATTGATCCGGATATTAACAAGGTGTTTATCTGAACTTAATGTTCTCCTCTGCTTTACTTTTCAAACCTGGCCTATTAAAAAAAAATGCCGGTAGTAGTACCGGCAAAGAAGAAAACACAACTATTCTTAACCACCCTGTCTGCCTTTTACAGCATTGGTATTCATTGCGAGATCATTCCTTCGTGATTTTACAGAAATGACAGGAGGATTTGATGAGTCAATCACCAGCACCATGTTTTCAAAGGTCCCTGAGGTAAAAGCGTTGGGATCATCAATTTTAAAAACTCCCCAGGAGCCTGGGGATAGTTCTCCTGGCCCAATCTGAACCTGATTTTCAAAATCAGGCTTAGCTATCAAAGTGATGATAAGTGCACCGTCTTTCTTAGGCACTATGTGCGATTCGGTAACCATGAATTTTAGAAATGTGCCTTCTCTTATTGCAACTTCGTCGCTTTCAAGAATTGTCTTTTCTGCCATAATCTTAGTATTTATTTGTTTAAAGGATTTCATTAATGTCTTGGCGGCCAGACATTGATTTGCACCAGCAAACTAATTTGAGACACAACGAATTCCACAAGCTAAAACACCTAATCTGATATGGTAAAATCACCTTTATGTTTCAAATGAGGGGTTGGAAATAAAAAACTGCACTTCTATTAAGTCTTTTAATTCAGAATCGAGTAGGAAGGTAGCCATTAATTGGCTACCTGTCCTCTCACACCACCGTACGTACCGGTCTGGTATACGGCGGTTTGTTAGAATACTTTTGTCTGGTGTTCCGTTTTCCAATAGTAGTAGTTAGCAAAGCCAATGT
>JAATGW010000184.1 GCA_015654495.1 Chitinophagales bacterium | reverse complement strand
GAAATAGGGGCACTGTTGGGAACCAAGGGATCAAGCACCGTCACTTTTACCGTATCCCTTGCGGAGAGCCCACCATCATCCTGCACCAACAATTCAAATTGGTATACTCCTAACTGTAAATTTTCGACTTTGGTTTTCGCCTGATCTGCATCCGCCAGATGAAATACTGATGGTCCTGCGATTTTTGTCCAGTGATAAGTTTTGATTCTTCCATCATGATCAAAAGAATTACTGCCATCCAAATCAATAAAATCAGACGGCAGTTTTATGATCGTGTCCCTTCCCGCTTTTGCAACAGGGGCGTGATTTCCTGTGATGCAGTTTTCGCAGGAATATTCTTTTTTGCAGGAATAATTTATTGTTACAGCAAACAACAATATGAGTGAAGAGAAAAGGAATGCCCGCAATATGCTTTTAGTCTGGCGCATTACACGTTTGTTATAAGATGAATACAGAAAATTTTCGGGCATTCCGGAAAAACGGTCTGCAACCTGTTATTGAGTTTTTATAATGGAAAGGTTTGCAAAACTCCCATCAGAACGGCTTCCAACCAGAAATGCAATTCCACCGGATTGCCGGTTTGAAAGTGATTCGACTTCAAGGCAGGGAATTTCTGAGCCATTTATAAAAACTAAAATAGTTTTCTCTTTAAGAATAATTTTTACATGAAACCAATCTTCTGCCTTAGGCGCGTCCACAACCCTGCGCTCATATTTCCCCGGGAAACTATCACGCAATATAGGCCAGTCATGGCCCGGAACAGAAACATACTGTACGGCTCTCACCCTCCTGACGGTATCCGTATTATAAAAATTGAATGGGCGGAAATAGACCGCTTCATATGTAGTATCATTAACAATATGAAATGCCAGTCCCACAAAACTTTTGTGATCAATATCCCTTCCCTTTGTATCAAACTCAATTGTGCCTTCTGAAAATAAAAAATCCTTTAGCAGGTAAAGTCCGCCACTCTTCTCATCGTTCAGATAGACAACTTTACGGTTGTTTTCAGTTTTCCGTTCCGATTTGCGGCCAATAGTTCTCCACTTCTTTTTATCATGCAGATCGGGTTGAAACGATTGAGCTGTTGCCGGCAGCCATGAAATAAACAAAAGCAGAGAAAGAATCATTTTCATTGTAAAAGCAAGATATATAAATAGTATGGTTGTCCACCGGATCAGATTTGAGAACTTCTCAAAACAGTAGAATTGAACATACAACACAATGAAATAGCATTCCGGGCATACTGTTATTGTTCAATTTAGAAAAACGGAAAAATCACCTGATAGTTCAGTTGATCGTCCTCTGCAATTTTTTTATAACGAAAGTCAGATCATATTCGGTCGACTCCGTATGGCTTTCCAGAAGATAATAGTCCGATCTCATTAATTTGAGGAAATCATCAGGTTCAATCAGATACCTGATATCATCCGGCACAGCTTTATTCTGAAAAACCCGATCGTTTCTGATATTCATATAGTCCGGGTCGGTATTGTCTTTATTAAAAATATGATTCAGCCGCACATATAATAAACCGCCTTCCTGAAGTGATAAGTAGAACCTCTGCAAATAATTAAGCTTTGCCCGATCCTCATAAAAGTGCAGCACATGTCTGCAGATAATTAAACTGTTTTTATTTATACCGAAATCATATTCTGTAAAATCATCTTCTGATAAGGTAAATCTTTCCAGGAACTGATCATGCAGTTGAGTATCATAGTTGATGCCTTTTGCATTGCGGTACACCCGAAACGGCTGGAATACCTGGGTATCCAGACCAATAATTGTTTTGAAGGAGGAATGTTCAAAATCTATCAGGTCGTGCATATCACCATAACCGACATCGATAAGGGTATCTGTTTTTATGATGTCGTTTTGAAGTTGATGCATTATGTTCGGACGACTTGCATCAGGCATGGTTTTAAATTTAAATGAATGGGTGTTTTACCTTTCCGTTCTTCAACGCTTATTATACATCAGGTTTCTGAATTCAGGCGTCAGAAATTTCCGGATCGATTTAAAACTATATTTCAGTTCATAGGCCGGTTCCTGTGATCTGATAATATGCGGAAATGAACAATGATCTTCAATTTCGATCGTTGTTTCAGTCAGCGTAAATTCTGATGGGTCCAGACTTTCAATGCAATCACGATCAATTATCTCAATTGCCAGTTCAAAGGTGGCTGAATCCGCTTCCTTATTGTTCAGGTATTGTTTCATCAGCTTTATATGATTTTCAAGATTTCTTCTTTTATCTTTTATGAATTTGTCCTGAAGTTTTTTATCCGGGTCGTTTACGATATCAGAGAACGTGATAAATTCACCCGTTTGCAAATTAAAATTGAAATAAAAATCGCTTGTGGAACAATAGGCGCCACAGCCTTCCATATTGATCTGAATGGAAAGAATTCTATTTTTCATCAATGAAACATGGTAAGATAAATCAATCAGTCCTTCTGCGATCCTGCTTCTTATTTCTGTTTCGATGTCGATACAATCCTCATCTGTACCTATAACTTCATTTGCAATCTGGTCGTTGATCCTTTTCGAAATTTCTTTTTTACCGGTATTGATAATCGGATAAATGATACTGCTGTCTTTATTTTCAAAAAAGTTGGAATCAGGAAGAAATTTTAATTCGGTGATAACGATTTCCTGCGCGTTCGACACAGTGTGAAAAAGGCAAATGAATAAGATGAGGTATTTCATGAAATAAAGTGGTGTTCAAATCTAAGGTATCTGCAACACGCAACGACAGCCAGCGATTGTGATTTTGAAAACTCCTTTCCCGTACGTCGATAGTTGTAATAAAAAAACCGGCTGGTCATTGACCTGCCGGTTTACAAGTGATCCGGATTGGATTCGAACCAATGACCCTCAGCTTAGAAGGCTGATGCTCTATCCAACTGAGCTACCGGACCAATTTTTTGCAAATATAAGTAATAGATATTCGCAGGCAATTCAATATTGATAATTAGCTTCTTCTTTCTTGAATTTTAAAGACAATTTATATTCGATCCTAACGTTTCAAAATCTGATTTTGAAAACAGCATATCAGAAAACATTGCCAAAAATATTTATGAAACATGGGCTTAATTTGATATGGTTTATTTTTGATGCGTAAACAAATACTATGAAAAAAATTCTTATTACTTT
>JAATGW010000782.1 GCA_015654495.1 Chitinophagales bacterium | reverse complement strand
TTAATAGCATCAACAGGGCACTGCAAGAAAAACTTGCAACGTTCAACGTTGAACGTTTAACAACAACTTCGTACTTTGTACTTCTAACCCAGGGCATGCGCCCTGGGTTATTGTCTTACGTCCTTTCAGGACTAAGAAACCCAATTGTATTGGCTGTATTCCTCTTACTTCTTACTTCTTACCCAGGGTTGAAACCCTGGGCTACAAAATCACCGTTCCTACTGAACTGAAAAACCGAAATTGTATTTTACCTCTTACCTCTAACTTCTTACTTCTTACCTCCAATTAGCCCTTTTGATTTGAGATATTCTGCAATTTGAACAGCATTGGTAGCCGCTCCTTTACGGAGATTATCAGAAACAATCCACATATTAAGCGTATTGGGTTGTGTTTCATCCCTGCGGATGCGACCTACAAAAACCTCATCTCTTTCATGAGCATCTTTGGGCATCGGGTACTGAGCACTTGCCGGATCATCAACAACAACAACTCCATCGGTCTCTGTAAGAATTTTACGCACTTCAGTGAGATCAAAATCTTCAGCAAATTCCACATTCACACTTTCACTATGGCCGCCCATAACGGGAATGCGTACAGTAGTCGCAGTAACCCGGATACTGTCGTCACCCATGATCTTCTTTGTTTCATTCACCATTTTCATTTCCTCTTTAGTATATCCGTTATCCAGAAATACATCGATCTGAGGAATTGCATTCAAGTCTATCGGGTACTTATATGCCATCGGGTACTCGCTGTTCAAACCATTCAATGCTTTCTGACGTTCGCCCATTAATTGGTCAACAGCCTTTTTTCCTGTTCCTGTTACACTCTGGTATGTTGAAACTACAATTCTTCTGATCTTATATCTTTTATGCAGATCATTCAATGCAACAACCATCTGGATAGTTGAGCAGTTTGGATTCGCAATTATTTTGTCTTCTTTTGTAAGCACGTTGGCGTTGATCTCAGGAACAACCAGTTTCTTGGTCGGATCCATTCTCCAGGCCGAAGAATTGTCTATAACAGTGATCCCAGCAGCAGCAAATAAAGGTGCCTGTTCAAGTGAAGTACTTCCTCCGGCCGAAAAGATGGCAACATCCGGTTTCATAGCAATAGCATCAGCTACGGCAACAACTTTATAAGGCTTCCCCTTAAATATAACTTCCTTCCCCACCGATCTTTCAGATGCCACCGGAATAAGTTCATCAACCGGAAAATTTCTTTCTTCCAGAACCTGTAACATTTTGGTACCTACCAGACCTGTAGCGCCTACTACTGCAACTTTCATTGTTTTGTTTTTGCCTCCTCACGGAGTTTTAAAGATTAATAAAAAAGCCTCCCTGTAAGGAAGGCTTCGACATATTTCTGTAACATACAAATATACTCAACCTTCCGCCACCGGCATCAGCTTGGTCTTCTTTGTATGTTTCTTATTGTTATACATCAGGAGGACAAAAGTAATCCGGAAGTTTTTTTCTTCCAAATAAATGTTGTTTTTCCCTTTTTGCAGCTTGACGATGAATTTATTTTTGTTTCATGAGGTGGAGATTATTTGTGCAGGCGATGGTTTTTTTTGTCAGTGTATCAGGCCAGTCAGCTAATCGCAATGAAGTTATAATAACAGAGTTTCTGTCTGACCCTTTTCCTTCAGTGGGTTTGCCGGAAACTGAATTTATTGAATTGAAAAATATCAGCCACCATCCGATTTCCGTTAGAAACTGGATTATTACGGATGGCAAATGCCTGTCACGCATAGCCGAAGATATTCTTCTTCCTCCTGACATTTTTCTGATAGTCTGCCCCTCTGCATACAAATCACAGATGGATGTATTCGGTCGCACAACCGGAGTCAGCTCTTTTCCTTCTCTCGACAATTCCGGCGATCAGATCTCTCTTTTTTCTGCTGATGGAAAACTCATACATGCCATTGAATACAGATCCGATTGGCATGAGGGAAGTCCAAAAATAAACGGAGGCTGGTCGCAGGAAATAACCGATGTAAAAAAACCCTGTACCGGAAAAATTAATTGGGATTTCAGCAGAGATATCTCAGGTGGAACACCTGGAAAACCAAACTCACGGAGTACCACCATTGCCGATGATAAGCCACCTGAACTCCTCTATAGTTATGCCGTTGACAGTATTCATGTTCTTTGCATATTTAATAAGCCGCTCGACAGTGTGAAAACTGCAGATCCATTATTATTTAGTTTGTCCAATGATATTGGCAATCCTAAAAAGGTGAGATTGGAAATTCCAGTTTTTAATATTGCTGAACTTGAACTGACAAATCCTTTAAACAAAAATTCAGTTTATTCCCTCAGCTATAAAGAAATTACTGACTGCTATGGTAACAAAGCTGCTGAAAACCGGGAAGTCCGTACCGGCCTGGCAGGAAGCGGAAGCGAAGATCTTGTGTTAAATGAAATTCTATTTAATCCCAGTGGATCAGGATCCGATTATATCGAACTATATAATAACGGTGAAAATTTAATTGATCTGAACAGGGTTTTTGTTGGAGCCCGAAAATCAAACGGGCTGGTTGACGATGCGTTTCCCTGTTCTGAAAAAACTTTCCTGGTTTTTCCTGGTGATTATATTGTTATTACAGAAGACACAGGCAGTGTAATACAGCATTATAATGTTAAAACAGAATCCCGTTTATTGAATCTGAATGAAATGCCTGCCATGCCTGATGACGAAGGCACTATTGTGTTGATGGACATTAATGGTGACATACTCGAAGAATTCAGCTATTCTGCAAAATTTCACTACCCATTGCTGGCAAATACTGAAGGTGTGGCATTGGAAAGAATTGATCCTTCATCCAAAGTCCAGAACCCTTCCAACTGGTTTTCGGCTTCGGCTAACGAAGGGTATGGAACACCAGGTTATGTTAATTCGCAACACAAAGTTTATCAACAGTCGGCAGAGTCCATATACACTGATCTGAAAATATTCTCTCCTGATTTCGATGGTATAGAAGATCAGCTTACTGTATACTACCATTTTTCAAAATCAGGTACCAACTGCACGATTGATATTTTTAATCAATCGGGATTTCATGTAAAAAATCTTGTAAAAAATCAATTGTGCGGATATGATGGTTATTATCGATGGAATGGTCTGGATGATGAAAACCATCGGTTGAATACCGGCATTTACTTTCTCGTAGCAAATCTTTTTGACCTGGATGGAAAAAGAAAAACGGTTCGCAAAGCAATAGTGCTTGCGAACCGTTAACAATTTCTTTTATGAAGTTTAAACCAGTTCTATATCAAAATTAACAAGTTCCACAAACTGGCGGATACGCCCTTCTATCTCCTCTTTTGAAATCTCCCTTAAGCGGGTGGTTCCGAATTTTTCCACACAAAATGATGCCATAGCCGACCCTACAATTATAGCAGTCTTCATATTCTCAAAAGAGATGTCACGGGTGCGGGCAATATGTCCGATAAATCCACCTGCGAATGTGTCGCCGGCTCCTGTCGGGTCAAACACATCTTCGAGAGGAAGAGCCGGAGCGTAAAAAACCTGGTCCCCATGAAATAACAATGCCCCATGCTCACCTTTCTTAATCACCAGGTACTTCGGACCCATTTCCATTATCTTTCTTGCAGCTTTTACAAGCGAATACTGAGCGCTGAGTTGCCTTGCTTCGCTATCGTTAACCAGCAGAACATCCACATCTTTCAACACCTCTTCCAGTTCCGGCATGGCAATTTCCATCCAGAAATTCATGGTATCCATTACGATCAGCTTTGGCCGCTTCTTCAATTGTTTGATTACACTATGCTGAACTCCGGGTGCAAGGTTGCCAAGCATCAGAAACTCACTGCCGGCATAAGATTCAGGAACAACCGGTTGAAAATCGCCCAGTACATTAAACTGCGTTTCAAGTGTTTCTCTTGAGTTCATATCCATGTCATAACGGCCAGCCCAGAAAAAAGATTTCTGATCTTTCTTAATCTGAACACCTTCAAGCTCAACACCCCGGTCAGCAAGTAATTGCAGTTCTGAATCGGGGAAATCACCGCCAACAACGGAAATCTGCTTCACAGGTTTAACAAAATTGGAGGCACTCCATGCTATATAAGTGGCAGCCCCGCCGACGATGCGGTCGCTCTTACCAAAAGGAGTCTCAATCGAATCAAAAGCCATCGAACCTACAACTATAAGCGACATTTCATTTTTTTTAACTTGGCAAAGGTAGCCGGAAATTGTAATTTCCACTCGAAAATTGCCCGGATGAAACGTGTTTTCTCTTTTTTAATTGTATGTCTGTCTTCACATTCTCTTTACTCTCAACCAGATTCGGTAGTAATAGTTGGAAATATCCGGGCTGCTGCTAATTCTATGCTGCAGAGTTTTAAGAGCAGGGATTTCAACGGATTTGTAAAATACAATAACCCGAATCTTGTTGCTATGATGGGTGGTGAAAATGAATTTGTCGCTTACCTGCAGCAGGAAATCAATGGTCTGAAAAATGTTGAGTTCAGTGAAATGAAGGCTGGGTCTGTATTGCGACTCGTTTCGCGCAGCCAGCAAATGCAATGCATCATTGAGCAGTTCAGCGAACTGATTATCAATGGTCAGCCGGTGAGTTCTGTTTCTCATCTCGTTGGTGTTTCCACCGATGGTGGCAAAACCTGGCGTTTTGCGGATGCTAATACAGCCAGTGCCGACGAAATCAAAACTATTATCCCCGAACTAAATCCGCTTATGCTTATTCCCAAGAAAAAGCAGGAAACGGGTATTCATCTGGCCACATTGCTTAAATCTTATCATCCTGAATACTAAGTTCACCGTTAAACTTTAAACGTTGAACTTATTGTAGTTTTGCCATTTTCTATGGCTCGTATCAGAAGTAAAAAAAACAGTACACGTAAAGAGCTCATAACGCTTGCTGCTGCCAGGCTTTTCCGGGAAAAAGGATTTTCGGCTACTGGCATGCGTGATCTTGCCGGTGATGTAGGTGTGGAAGCAGCCAGTCTGTATAATCATATCAGCTCGAAAGCGGAACTTTTACAGGAAATATGCTTCCGGATCGCAAATACCTTCACTACACAACTGAATGAACTTGAATTCAATGATCAGATTTCCAGCCTTGAAAAAATTGAACAGGTCATACGCTTTCATATCAAAATGTGGATTGACAGGATAGACGAGGTGCTTGTTGCAAACAATGAAAGCAAATTCCTCGACGAACCTTATCTCACTACATTTCTGAATGAAAGAAGAATTTATGTTCGCCGCCTCGAGATGATCATCGAAGAAGGGATCAGAAAGAAACAGATCCGGAAAATACAGCCATATGCTGTGGTGCTGATACTCCTCAGTGCTGTGCGTGGTATCGAATTCTGGCATCGGACAAAAAAGAATATCAGCGCTTCGGAACTGGAAGACAGCATGGTTACCAATATCATCAGCGGCCTCGAAATCTAACCTTCCCTTAAATCATGGCTGTACATTTTCATCCGCTTACTATCAGGGCTATACGCAGAGAAACCACCGATTCCGTTCTGGTTGAATTTGATGTGCCAGAAGACCTGAAAGCTCATTTCAGCTTCCGCCATGGTCAGAACCTGACGCTGAGAAAAATAATCAATGGTGAAGAATTCAGAAGGAGTTATTCAATCTGTACAGGGCCGCATGAAGAAATCTTGCGTGTTGCTATAAAAAAGGCCAAAGGAGGAATATTTTCCGGTTTTGCAAATGAACAACTCCATGCCGGCGATCTGCTGGAAGTGATGTCGCCGACCGGAAGTTTTTATACTTCTTTAGATCCCGATCAGAAAAAACAATACCTGGCTTTTGCTTCGGGGAGTGGAATCACACCTGTAATGTCAATTCTGAAATCAGTGCTGTTTACTGAAGCGGAAAGCGAATTCACGCTTGTGTATGGTAATAAAAACAGGGCTTCCATCATGTTCAGGGATGAACTGGAAGATATCAAGAATAAGTACATGAGCCGTTTCCGGCTTATTCATATTCTAAGCCGGGAAACCACCGACCTGCCCCTGTTCGCTGGCAGAATCAATGCAGAAAAATGTGACGCGCTTTTTCGCACATTGATACAAATAAATAATATAGATGAGTTCTTTATCTGCGGGCCCGAAGAAATGATTCATTCAGTGGCAGGCTTTCTCAAGCAAAATAATATTCCTGAAGAAAAAATTCATTTCGAACTGTTTACAACCCCTGGCAGCAAAAGAAATCAGCTTTCTGCAGCTCCGGCAACTGAAAAACCGGCCCTGAACAAATCTTCACAGGTTACTATTCAATTAGATGGCATAACCTCTTCATTCGAATTAAACTATTCCGGAGACTCGATTCTGAATGCAGCGCTAAACCAGGGTATTGATCTTCCGTATGCCTGCAAGGGTGGAGTTTGTAGCAGTTGTAAAGCTAAACTTAAAGAAGGTTTTGTTGAAATGGATGCCAATTACGCTCTGGAAAAAGATGAGATTGAAAAAGGTTTTATCCTCACCTGCCAGAGTCACCCCCGAAGTCAGCAGGTTTTTGTAAACTTCGATGAGCGCTGAATTTATTAATCGATTATCAGTCCGGGAATAGCTGCCGCAGATCTTCCGCGGTACCGGCATAAGGATCTCCGATAAACCTGCTGAGTATACTACCGGTTATAAACTGCATTATCCAGGATAGAATTATCACGATCAGTGAACAAAGAAGCATATACACGATCCTTTTATCATCAGGTGTTTTCTTCATAACCGGCAATCCGGTATAAAAAAGATAAACACCATATAAACCAACCAGACCAAGGATACCGAGAACCGGATATACCAGAACCAAAGCTGCCAGCCAGGACGGAGTTGATGCATATGCTACCAGGCTGGCGGACTGCTGTATATTTTTCTCTGAATTAAATAAAGGAGCCAGTACATCAATTACCATTAGCGAAACAAAAAAACCGGCGACACCTGAAATGAGATACCGTAACCCAAACCAAATCCCCCATTTAACTCCTTTGATTTTAAGCATAAAACTGTCGATGCCTGTAAAACCATAGCCGATAAAAATTGCAATAGCTCCAAGTATCAGCAAGGGCAATACAAATCCTGCAAACAATCCGGCAACAGAACTTTTCTGTTCCCTGATTTCCTGCCAGGCCTCTGAAGGTTTGGAAAACAGGCCTTTGATATGTTTATATAAGCTCATGCAGTTTTTTGGGCAAAATCAAGTTACTGAATCCGTTTAACTGCGGCAACCCGGTATGACCTGTAAATGCCTGTTGCTATTACAATAAACTGTACTGAGTTGCGTATCACAATACTAACAACTGTTAGTTTTTTCATTGATTTTGTATCTTTATAGCTGAATCTCTGATCATGAACGAACCGGAAAAAATCTTCCAGGAAAAAGTGGATGCTGAAATAAAGATTGAGCCACGCGATTGGATGCCTGAGGCCTATCGTAAAACACTGGTCAGGCAGATCAGTCAGCATGCCCACAGTGAAATTATCGGCATGTTGCCTGAAGGAAACTGGATCACCAGAGCGCCATCACTGAAAAGAAAAGCCATACTTCTGGCTAAAGTTCAGGATGAAGCTGGTCACGGTCTCTATCTCTATGCTGCTACAGAAACCCTGGGTGTAACACGCGAGTCCACAATCGACGATCTCTTAACCGGCAAAGCAAAATACTCTTCCATTTTTAACTACCCGACATTAACATGGGCGGATATGGGCGCTATCGGCTGGCTTGTGGATGGTGCGGCTATTCTCAACCAGGTAATGCTTTGCAGAACTTCGTATGGGCCATACGCGCGCGCAAACATCCGGATATGCAAAGAGGAAAGTTTTCACCAGCGGCAGGGCT
>JAATGW010000307.1 GCA_015654495.1 Chitinophagales bacterium | reverse complement strand
TGCCATGATCCTTTCACGACCATTCCGGCAGCCAGGAACATCATGGCAATGGCCCATAACCTGGTAGAAAATCCTGCTATCAGCGCAAGAGATCCTGCAAATTCGATCACAATTACCAATGCACTTATTGGCTCCGGCAAATTGAAGTAAGTTGAAAAGGCATTTAACGTTTCACTAAATCCGGCTCCGCCAAACCAGCCGAGTGCTTTCTGAGCACCGTGCGGAAACATGGTAAGTCCGATGGCTAATCTGGAAAAAAGTGCAAGGACATTATTGGTATCCGTCCCGAAGATTAATTTTTTCATTTTTGTTTGTTTTAGTTTGTGAAAACAAAACTAGACTGGCTGGTTCGCAAAAGAATTAAACTACTTTAATAAGCGTTTTTTGTGATTACTTTCCTGCAGAACCTATCAGTGCGAGGGCCGGATATATTTATATATGGGAATATAAAATCAATACTGAGACCGGGTTGAACCTGTTGAGGAGATAGTTGATGATAATATACAGCTTGCGCTCTGAGCAATACGTGTCCAGCGTCGATTTTTTAATTAAATTGTACTGACGCTGTTAAATAGTGTTTGGAAAAAGCGGCATTTTGAACGCTGCAAACGTTTTTACTTAACGCTAATTTTCTGCGGGCTATAAATTAAACACATTATTTTCCGGCCAGCTTTCGCCTCAGCATACTTAGAAACACGGGAGTGATACCAAGAAAAGCAGCCATATGTTTTTGAGAGATGCGCTGCTCCAGCGCCGGATACTTTTTCAGTATAAACAAATATCTTTCTTCAGCAGTCATTGATATATTCTGCATTATTCGCTGATGCTGTGCTACGAAAGCATTTTGGTGCAATATCCTGAAATAGCGCTCAAATTTTGGGACCCTCAGGTACAGTTTCTCGAGATCGGATTTTTCTATCTGAATTACTTCCGTTGGCTCCAGAGCCTCAAGGTAGTGAGTTGCCGGTGTTTGTGTGAGAAATGCCGGAAGATCTGATATCCACCAGTCCTCGATGCCAAACATTGCTATGTGTTCGAAGCCGTTTGAATCACATTGATAAATGCGCATGCATCCTTTTGTAATGAAATAGGTATGGTGGCAATGATTTCCCGGCTTTAATAAATACTGCTTGCGTTCAACATTTTTAAATTCAATCAAAGACAAAAGATAGGCAGTTTCCTCCTCGTTGAGTGAGATATGTCTGCCAACGTTATCCAGAAGTAATTCAGCTCCCATAATCTTCAGAAATAACCTGATTTGGCAATCAAAAATTTACGCGTATCCATTTATGTAACTGCAATTGAAATTTATCCAATAGCTCAACGATTAAATTAAGAAAAGATATTGATAAAATCAAAGAAACCGAAATCCGGAAAAGGGCGAATGAATATTTTTCTTCCGTCAGGTATTGCCGTCTTCATTTCTTTTCATTGCCATATTCTAAAATATCAGCCGGCTGGCAATTCAACACTTCACATATAGCTTCCAGTGTACTGAAACGGATGGCTTTTGCTTTTCCCGTTTTCAGAAAGGAGAGGTTGGACAGTGTTAAACCAACTTTTTCGGAAAGATCATTGAGCGACATCTTTCGCTTAGCCGTCATAACTTCCATGTTTACTATTATTGGCATAGCTAAATGGTTAAATCGTTTTCGGTTTGAATTTCTATTCCTCTTTTTACAATCTGTACAATTAAAAAAGTATAGCCGCCATAAAAAGCCATACATCAGCTCCTGCAATGTGCAAAGTTTCCAGATTGGCTGTTGTGAGACCCTGTTTAGTAAGCCAAGGGGAATAAGTAATTCCATATTGGGCGAAGAGTCCGAGGACCAAGGACAGGTACGAGAGCTTTAAAATAAAACGTGTAGCTCAAATTCTTTCCGCAGCCGCGGGTTTTTCTGAACCGCATAGATTCATATAGAAACATCATCGTCACATAGGAAGAAATACAGTAAACGATATTAATACAATTAACAATTACGATTAATATAGCTCTGATTGCAGTTCACTACCCATTATTCATACGTCTGCAAACTGTGTTCCTTTTTCTCAAAATTTTTGAATTGAAGGCAACATGTCTTTAGTTTGTGTATGGTCTCCAATGCAGTAAAGAAAGTAAAACACCTCTCAATTGCCTTACATGCCCTGGTTTGGATATTATTGCTCGTTGTTCCATATGTTTCTACGGACCAGCTATTCCATTCATCAGCCACAATATCGGACAATAAGTACCTGTTGCTGTGCATTATTTTAAGCACAGCATTGATACTGATCTTCTACATTAATTATTTTTTTCTTATCCCAAAGTATCTGCTCACAAGGAAATACTGGCTTTATTTCTCTTTTCTGTTGATGGCGATCGCGGCAGTTTTTTTTCTTTCTAAACTGATATTCATTTTGTCAGATTTCAATCCTGAAACATTATCCGGAACCTATCCCAATTTTGAAAAAATAATCCCGGTTATCATAATCAATGCAGTTTCATTATGGGTACTATCCATTTTATCATCTATTTTATGGACTGTTTACAACAGGCTAAAACAAACCGAAAGTGAAAAACTAACGGCACAAATCGCATCACTCAAATCACAGATCAACCCGCATTTTCTGTTTAATACCCTGAACAATATCTACGCGATTGCCATTGACACTTCGCCAAAGGCAGCAGATATGATTGACAAGCTTTCAGAGATGATGCGTTATACTATGAAGGACACCCAACAGGATTTTGTGTTTCTGGAAGATGAAATAAATTACATCAACAACTATATTGAATTACAGAAACTGCGTCTTGACAGACGCGTGAAACTGGAATATCATTGTCTGGAACATATACCTTCACTGCAGATTGCTCCCATGCTGCTGATACCGATTGTTGAAAATGCTTTTAAACATGGAGTGAATTCTGAACAAAAATGCCATATAAAAATTGAAATGACCATATACAAAACAGAATTCCAGCTAAATGTGACAAATAATAAAGTAAATGTTCAACTGGAAATTTCCGAAGGAAGCGGCCTGGGAATTGAGAATACCAGGGATCGTCTGATCTTGATTTATCCATCAAAACATTTACTGGTCATTACCGACAGTCCCAAAAAATTAACGGTTTCTAAACATATCAACCTGCCCTGATTAATGCCATTGCGATA
>JAATGW010000505.1 GCA_015654495.1 Chitinophagales bacterium | reverse complement strand
GCTTCCGGCTCCAGACTTCTGACTTTTAAATGTTCCGTTTTTCTGCCGGGACCGGAAAGCCAGCCGGAGGAATTCCTAACCCCGAGTATTAGTTCCCGTCATAACGTCTTCCCGGCAGAAAAACCTGCGCCTCCCAATTTTATCTCTTCACCAGATTCGCCTTACATCGAAAAAAAAAAATTTTTACCTGGCTATTGGCTTCCGGCTTTGCTACAAAAGAGCTGCAGTCTCAAACGCCGGCTGTTCCTCTTGCCTTTTGCCTCTTGCCTCCTGCCTATTTCTTCATTTTCCCATAATCAAAAACCATCTGACAAAAAGCCTTCACTCCCACATCCAGCATACTATCGTCAATATAAAAATCCGGCGTATGATGCGGGGCTGCTTTTGCCGGATCCTGGCCAGCAGGCATTCCTCCAAGGTTAAAGAAAAAAGCCGGGGCCTTAACACCAAAAAAAGAAAAGTCTTCAGCACCTGTTGTCCAGCGTCCTTCTGCAACATTGGCTTTTCCTGCAGCTGCTTCTAATGAAGGAATCAATGATTTAACAAGTTCAGGGTCATTATAAGTAACAAGGGTTTTTGTGTCAATGGTAACTTCCACTTTCGCACCCCAGGCTTCTGCTATCTGTTGAGCGACATGCTTTACTTTCTGATGAACGTCTTTTTGCATATCACCGTCCAATGTCCGGATAGTACCTTCCAGCACAGCTTCTTCGGGAATAATATTACTGCGGATCCCGCTATGAAATTTGCCTACAGAAATTACTACCGGCGCTTTGGTAAGATCCTGCTGACGACTCACTATTGTCTGTAGGTTATTGATGATCTGGGTACCAACAATGATCGGATCAATGCCTGTCCAGGGAGTTGATCCATGGGTTTGTTTCCCGGTAATCTTTATAGTAAACCAATCACTTGAAGCCATAAATGAACCTGATTTGTACCTGATCTGGCCGATTTCAAGAGCGGATGAAATATGCAGTCCCAGAATTGCGTCCACTTTTGGATTTTCCATTACGCCTTCTTTTATCATCAATGGCGCACCGCCTTCCTCATCACCGGGAGGACCTTCCTCAGCTGGTTGAAAAATGAATTTTACAGTTCCGGGAACTTCTTTCTTCATTCCCGACAGCACTTCAGCCACGCCCATCAGAATTGCGATATGCGTATCATGTCCGCAGGCATGCATAACAGGTACAGTCTGGCCCATATAATCAGCAGTAACAGTTGACTTATAAGGAACATCAACGCGTTCTTTTACAGGCAGGGCATCAATATCGGCCCTCAGAGCGAGCACCGGTCCAGGCTTTCCTCCTTTGAGTATCGCAACGATCCCTGTTTTTGCTACAGCCTTCTTAACCTCGAGTCCAAGACCTTCGAGGTGTTTTGCGATATATTCCATCGTATTCACTTCGCGGTTACCCAGTTCAGGATGCTGATGAATATACCTTCTCCATTCCACCATTTTGGGCTGAATAGCACTTGCTTGCTGAGCAATAAGGGTTGTGATCTTATTCTGTTGCGCATGTATCTGTTCGGAAAGGGAGATGGCAGCAATCATGAGCATCAGAAATTTTCGCATAATGATTTTTTATTTCGGAAAATAGCGAATTAATCTCCAAAAAAACCTGTAAAACTCTCTTTAAAACTATAAATCTACCCTTCATAAGTTGCGTTTGGAGGCCTGAAAATCCTTAGCTTTGCAGCTTTTCAGGGAAAATGCATTCCCGGATAATTAAACTCAAGAATTTACCATGCTCAGTGCAAGAAATGTTACCCTCGCTTATGGCAAAAGGGTGTTGTTTGATGAAGTAAATCTCAATTTCATAAAAGGAAATTGTTATGGTGTGATCGGTGCCAATGGCGCAGGAAAAAGTACTTTTCTAAAGATCCTGAGCGGTGAAATAGAACCAAATAAAGGTTCGGTTGAAATTACTCCCGGTGAAAGGATTGCCATCCTGAAACAAAATCAGTATGAGTTTGATGAACAGACCGTACTAAATACCGCACTGATCGGCCATAAAAAATTATGGGAAGTGATG
>JAATGW010000471.1 GCA_015654495.1 Chitinophagales bacterium | reverse complement strand
TAAAATTCATATTTTAACTGCAAGCCTTTCGGCTAAAACGGATGAAAACCCCTGCATGGCTGAAGATAAATTTCCCGTTTCTTCATTACCCCGCCGTCGCTGCGCTGTGTCGGGCAGGCGCTCTTCCCGGCTTCCCGACTATCTCAAAAAAATTTCAACGACGATCATAAAAACAACAGGTAGACGGTAAGGCAAAGGCGGAAAGGAACGGGAATTTTTTTACCGCTTCTTCATTCCCCCGCCGTCGCTGCGCTCTGTCGGGCAGGCGCTCTTCCCGGCTTCCCGACTATCTCAAAAAAAATTCAACGACGATCATAAAAACAACAGGTAGACGGTAAATGCAAAGGCGGAAAGGAACGGTAATAAGAGCGTTTAACTAATGACATTGTCGAAATTAAACAGGAACAGGATTTTCATCAAAATACAAAATCTTAGCTCATATGACTTAATCAGCAGGCCATAATTACGGTAGCAGTGAGGGCACAAAGAATGCAGGAAACTTAACCGGAATTTGCAGAGAAAAGCAAACACCCGACCTGCAGATTCAAAGATTAGCGGGAAGCACAACGGTAAACTCCGCGCCCTCACCAGCTTCGCTTTTTACTGTAATTTCCCCACCATGGGTTTTAATAATATCATAGCTCAGCGATAAGCCCAATCCGGTACCCTGGCCAGGTTCCCTGGTGGTAAAAAACGGCTGAAATATCTTGTCCTTGATTTTTGTAGCGATTCCTGAGCCATTATCCCTTACCGTTATGATTGCATTTCCGTTCTTTCTTAAAGTTTCGAGCGTTATCACCGGTTCATAGTCAGGAATAAGTTTCTTTTTTTCAGATACAGCAATAAAAGCATTGTTGAACAGATTGAGCAATACCCTCCCTATATCCTGGGCGATCATGTTTACCTGACCTACCGAAGTATCCAGGTCCGTTTCAAGATGTGCATTGAAAAATTTATCTCTCGCCCTCATACCGTGAAAGGCCAGGCGAAGGTATTCATCTGCCAATGCATTCAGATCTGCCGGCTCTTTGGTGCCGCTGCTTGTGCGGCTGTGCTCCAGCATACCTTTCACAATGGCGTCGGCCCGTTTGCCATGCCGCGTAATTTTTGCTTCATTGTCTCCAAGATCATCAGCTATCTTTTCAATAATGGAGTAGTTGCCTTTTGATAATTCTTCTTTAATCTCGCTAATCAGTTCAATATTGATTTCAGAAAAATTATTGATAAAATTCAATGGATTCTGAATTTCGTGAGCAATACCGGCGGTGAGTTCTCCGAGTGAAGCCATTTTCTCTGCCTGCACCAATTGCGTTTGAGCTGATCTGAGTTCCGTCAATGCCTGTTCAACTTTTTCGCGCTGCTGATCGGTTTCTGCTTTTTGTTTCTCCAGCAATGCATATGCTCTTTGTTTATGCTGATTATTTCTCCAGAGAATAATTGCTGCTATCAGAAAAAGAGTTAAGCCGGCCAGCAATCCATATAAACGCAACAAATTTGCCCGGGCTTTTTCAGCGGCTTCTTTTTGCTGTTGTTTCTGGTGAACATCAAAGTCAATATTCTGAAAAAGCTGCGCCTGTTTTGCGCTGAAAAGGCTGTCGTTTATCTTGATGATTTTGTTCTGGTAGTTTACAATACTATCGCTCTTGCCGGCAATCCGGTAGTATTCTGCCTGCATGGTATAAGATCTCAGCAGAAGCGAAGGTGCATTGAGTATCTGAGCCATCGCCTGCCCCTGGTTCATGAAATAATAAGCTGAATCCATATTCCGGATCTTGAGGTAATGATCAGAGAGTGCCAGGCTTGCCGCCACCACACCGCGCTGGTATCCGTGCTCATTACTTGCCTCGAGCGCTTTTCTGAAATACTCTGTTGCTTTTGTCGGGTTGTTTGTCGCCGAATATATCCTGGCCAGATTTAATAGCACACTTCCCAGGTATTTTGTGTACCTGATCTGCTGTGCTTGTTCATAAGATTTCTGAATACTTATCAATGCAGAATCGGGCATCTTGAGATAAAGATAGGCCCGGCCCAGGGTGGCATTTGTTAAGGTCTGGATAACCAGATTTCCGGTTTCCATGGCCAGGTTTCTGGCTATGAGATGGTGTTCTTTTTCCTTCTCGTAATTACTCGCATTCCCATACAGTATACCAACATATTGCTGATTACGTGCAAGCTTGTCCAGCCTTTTGTACCTCGGTGAGGGCTCGGTTGCATAAAGATCTTCTGCATATAGGTATCTGTCGGGCAGAATTTTTTTCTCGCTTTCGGGATCTTCTGCAATAGTAATTCCTTCAAGCAACACAGCCAGTGATCGCGGATAATTGCCAAGGTTCATCAGGGCATACCCCAAATGTCCCAGC
Source organism: Chitinophagales bacterium (assembly GCA_015654495.1). Taxonomy (GTDB): domain Bacteria; phylum Bacteroidota; class Bacteroidia; order Chitinophagales; family Chitinophagaceae; genus Pollutibacter. Next base: position 620 of record JAATGW010000471.1, on the reverse strand, counting down.
GCATAGGATTCATTGAGCCTGTATCCCAGCTTCCTTGCATATGCCAGCTGCATTTCAGCATACACCACCGAACTATCCGGTTGGGTTTCAAGGTAAGCCTCTGTTAGATTTCCTGCGCAGCTTAGTTTCAACGTATCATTATCAGTTATATAAAGCACATGTTTCAAACTATCGATCGAAATCTGCGACCGTGAGCTCAGCGGAAGTATATACAGCAGAATCATTATGCAAAAAATAACTCTCATATTCGGAAACAAAATTGCATTAAAAACTTAGCTTTCGCCGGGTTTGCACCCGGCGCTACAAAATCCACCGATCCTACGGATCTGAAAAACCAAAATTGCATTGGCTGTTTTCTTCTTACCCAGGGCTTACGCCCTGCGTTACAAAATTCACTGTTCCTTCGGAACTGAAAAACCCCAACTGTATTTGCCTTTCACTTCGACCTTCGGCCTTCGAACTTCGTATTTCGTACCCAGGATTGAAATCCTGGGCTACAAAATCATCGTTCCGTCGGAACTGAAAAACCGCAATTGTATTTGCCTTTCACTTCGGACTTCGTACCCGGGGCTTCCGCCCCGGGCTATTATCTTACGTCCCTTCAGGACTAAGAAAACCCT
>JAATGW010000163.1 GCA_015654495.1 Chitinophagales bacterium | reverse complement strand
GAAAATACAACTTTAAAACCCTGAAGAAAATTCAAAACTCCGAAATAAACCGTGGCAAAAAACTCAGCTGCTGAAAAGAAAAATTTCCATCCGGTTGTAGGCATTATTATGGGAAGTGACAGTGATCTTCCTGTGATGGAACCCGCAGCCCATCAACTGGAAGAATTCGGAATTCCATTCGAACTTACTGTCGTTAGTGCTCACCGCACGCCAAGGCGAATGGTTGAATATGCTTCTACAGCCGCCAGCCGCGGATTAAAAATAATCATTGCAGGTGCCGGTGGCGCTGCACATTTACCTGGTATGATCGCGTCATTGACTACGCTTCCGGTTATAGGTGTTCCGGTAAAATCATCGAACTCACTTGATGGCTGGGATTCCCTGCTGTCTATTCTGCAAATGCCCAATGGAATTCCGGTTGCTACTGTTGCGGTAAATGCTTCAAAAAACGCAGGCATACTCGCAGCTTCTATTCTCGCTTTGAGCGACAAATCGATAAACAAAAAAATGTTGCTTTTCAAGTCGGGTATGGAATCTGAAGTGCTGAAGAAAGCAAATGCATTAACTACAAAAGGCTGGAAAAATCAATTCGACAAATAATTGAAAAATCAGATCATGATCCCCTCAGTAGATCAGCTTGCAGCAATGATTGATCATTCTTTACTTCACCCGGTAATGACAGATGAAGATCTGAAAAAGGGTTGTGCTATTGCGGTTAAACACAAAGTAGCGTCAGTTTGTATCAAGCCTTATGCCGTGCCTGCAGCGGCTGAATGGGTGAAAGACAGCAAGGTGCTGGTTTGTACAGTAGTCGGATTTCCCCATGGAAGCAACCTTACCTCGGTTAAAGCCGATGAAACAGCCAAAGCCTGCGGCCAGGGTGCGTCGGAAATTGATATGGTGGTGAATATTGGAAAAGTACTTGGTGCAGATTGGAATTACGTTTCTGCAGATATTCAGGCCGTTCAGGATATAGCAACAGCCAATGGTGCAATTGTGAAAGTGATATTTGAGAACGATTATCTCCTCGATGAGCATAAGATAAAACTATGTGAGATCTGCAGCAGGATAGGCGTTGCATTTGTGAAGACCAGTACCGGCTATGGTTACGTGAAAAAAGCCAATGGCGATTTTAATACCCGTGGCGCCACACCTGATGACGTCCGTTTAATGCGAAAATATGCCGCCCCTGAAGTGGCTATCAAAGCAGCAGGTGGCATTCGTACATTAACAGATATGCTTGCGATTATTGAATGCGGGGCTACGCGAATTGGAGCAACCGCAACCGAAATTATCTTAAACGAGGCGGGCCTCGTGATCAGTGGAGAAATCAATCTGGCCGGGCTTTCGGCAGGATCCGGAGGTTACTGAATTAATCAATCAGCAGCATTATCCCGAACTCCTGATTGAAAGAACCGGACTTTTCCACAATACAATCAATGAATTGCTGGCCATAGGTTGCATAAAATGGGATGAAATTCTCTACCCTTTCCTGCAAGCCGTTTTTGGGAAAAAGTTCTTCTTTTAGTTTATGAAGCTGGCGTTGCTGCACTTCGAAATTGCGTTTTTCAGCACGGATTAATTTTTTCTCCAGTTCTTTGAGATCCTTTATAGTACGGTGTTCCAAAGCCGCAATATGCTGACCCAAAGTGATATCTATTTCTTCTGCGGCTTCCTTTAGTTTCTGATAGATTTCTTTCGTCTCTTCAATCTCCTCATCAACGCCAAGCTTCTTCTTTGAATGTTCCTTTACATATCCATTCATCAGATCGAGGTCTGGTTTAAAGAGATCCGAAATTTCCCAGCCGAGTTTTGATATCCTGGATTTTTGAGTTTCGTTGTAAATAACAAAGCTGTTTCTTAAAATCAAAACCGGATAAGGAACTTTATAATGTTGAAATACCTGTTTCAATTCCAGCCAGTAAGCGATTTCTGAACCCCCTCCCACAAATGCAATATTCGGAAGAATGATCTCCTGGTAAAGACCCCGCAAAACTACATTTGGGCTAAAGTTTTCCGGATGATTTTTTAATTCATCCTTCATTTCTTCCGGTGTAAAACTGTTTGCAGAACCTTCGGCATAAAACCGGCCATCTTTTAGTACAATCCTGTCGCGCCGGTCTCCAACAAGGTAAAACAGATTGATTTCCCTTGGGTTTACCTGGACCTTATATTTTTCAGCAAGTGCCGCATTATTTTTTTCAACAAGTGAATGGGATGTGTTATCAAACAAATCATCGCTGAAAATCGAAATCATTGTCTGTTTTAATTCCTTATTATCGGGCTGTAGCACAAGCAATCCATGCGATCTGAATAAACTATTTAATAAAATGGAAGTTGCCTCAGCAATTGTTTTTCCTTCATGGTAAGCTTTATCCAGCATCACTGCCAGTTCTCTGCCAAACGGGTACGACGCCATCTGGCGCTTTATATCCTCCTTTATTTTAACCAGATCTTTGTCCACAAACATTCTGCCCACCGCTCCCGTTTGGGTAGTCTTCCAGGTCATTTTCATCCCGTTGATATGAATCTGCCCGAGTTCATCCAGATCATTATCCTCGCTGCCGATATAAAAAACAGGAACAAAATTCAAATCCGGAAATTCCTTTTTCAGGTCCTCAGCAATCCGGATAATATGAGCTGTTTTGTAAATCGTATAAAGATATCCTGTGAAAATATTGGGCTGATGGGCGGTACAAATGGTGAAACAATTATCATGGATAAGGGAACGGATATGAAATTTTTGCTTTTCGGATGGATCGGCAACTTTATATTGTTCATTAAAAATGGCAGCAATTCTATTTCTGTCGGTAGGGAAATTCCTGCGTTCCTCTATTGCAGCACGAATGCCATCAATATCCGGAGTATGAGCAAAAAAGGAATTCAGTTCGGGAATCTGGTTAAGATAATCCAGAACAAGATCTGAAAATTGAAAAGTATCGCGGTAAGGTAGATGGGTAACCGTACAATCCAAAATGAAAAATTTCGGCTAATGTCGCAAAAAATTCAGCTGCAGGTTTTTAATTCTGAAAATATTAACTACCGACCTGGACCAATTCACCTTCAAGGTCATGGTCATAAGCACGGGTAATCTGTACCTGTACAAATTCGCCTATCGGCAGCATTTTTTTTGAATGAATGATTACTTCATTATCCACCTCCACGCTGTCCATTTCTGTACGTCCGAGATACCGGCCAGCTTCTCTTCTGTCAATTAGCACCTTGAATACTTTTCCGATTTTTGCCTGATTTTTCTCATAACTGATATCCTGCTGCAATTCCATAATCTCTTCCGCACGGGCTTCTTTTTCTTCCTGTGAAAGAGTATCAGTCATTCCATAAGCAGATGTATCTTCTTCGTGTGAGTAAGTGAACACGCCTACCCTGTCGAAACGTTGTTCGGTCAGAAATTTTTTCAGTTCTTCAATATCATCTCTTTCTTCGCCAGGAAATCCGGCAATCAAAGTAGTCCTCAAACAGATCTCCGGAATGCGCCCTCTGATTTCGGAAATAAGCCCCTCCATTTCTTCCCTGGTGATCTGCCTTTTCATTGCCTGCAGCATTCTGTTACTGGCGTGCTGCAGCGGCATATCGAGATAATTACAGATATTATCGCGATCTTTCATTACATCAATTATTTCAAGCGGAAATTTAGATGGATAGGCATAATGCAATCGTATCCAGTCCAATCCTTCAATATCTGCCAATGTATTTAAAAGATCCGGCAGGGTTCTCTTTTTGTAAATGTCGAGACCGTAATAAGTAAGTTCCTGGGCAATCAGCATGATCTCTTTTACTCCTGATTTAACAAGACGCCGGGCTTCTGCTACGAGTTCTTCTTTAGGGCGACTGATATGTTTTCCCCTCATTAATGGAATAGCGCAAAATGAACAGGTGCGGTTACAGCCTTCACTGATCTTCATATAAGCATAGTGCCTGGGAGTACTTAGCATTCTTTCTCCAACCAGTTCTGCTTTATAATCGGCATTGAATTGTTTCAACACTATTGGTAATTCCATAGTTCCGAAGAAAGCATCAACTTCCGGAATTTCTTCTTCCAGATTGGCTTTGTACCTTTCACTCAAACATCCGGTTACATACACTTTATCGAGCCGGCCCTTCTTCTTAAGTGCAACCTGTTCGAGTATTGTTTGTATGCTTTCGTCCTTTGCCTTATCAATAAATCCGCAGGTATTTACGATCACGATATTATGATCTGACTTCTTATTTTCATGAACAACATCAATTTCATTGGCGCGGAGCTGACCGCTCATAACTTCACTGTCCACCAGGTTCTTGCTACAGCCAAGTGTAATGATGCTCACTTTGTCCTTCTTTATTGATTTCGACTTCATTTAGTATTTAAAACTATGATTACCAATTAAATAAATTCATTTTTCGCAATTCAGGCCCTACTATTCAATCCGCAAAATTCAATAAAAAGAACCACTTCGATCTCCGCTGTTTAACCATTCCGTCATCACAAGGTGATTATCTTAAGCAGATTCCCTAAATTTTAACATTTCGCAGCTGCCTAACCCATTGCAATTCCAAATGATTATCAATAACTTTACATACAATACAATTATGTATAGTGTGTTCTGGTGATTTGCAGATTGTTGATATGATATTATCTCTTTAGGTTTCATCTTGCAATCCAGCCCCAACATCAGTCCTCAGCTTACCACAGCATACTGCAAAAAAGAGACAAATAATCCTATATAAATATCTTATCCGTATCGTAAAATTTAAACCCATTGCCCGAATGCTATTTCCTGGCTTGTTCGGGATTACATGATATATGGTGGGTTAGGTGTCAATCAACTTCAGAAACAGCCCCTTGTTCACAGGGGGCTGTTATTTTTTTATCCCCTTTCGAGGCTAAACAAGCTGTCGACAAATTCTTTCTTATCAAACACAAGCAGATCTTCCATTTTCTCTCCGACGCCCACAAATTTGACTGGAATTTTGAATTGATTGGCTATTGCTAGTACTATTCCCCCTTTAGCTGTTCCATCAAGTTTGGTTATCGCTAGTGCGGTTACATCGGTGGTTGCGATAAAATGGCGAGCCTGCTCAAGCGCATTCTGTCCTGTTGATCCATCGAGTACCAGTAAAATTTCATGTGGTGCATCAGGAATTACTTTCTGGATTACCCGCTTAATTTTACTGAGTTCTTCCATGAGATGGGCCTTATTATGAAGCCGGCCTGCCGTATCTATCAACACAACATCTGTGTTACGTGATATGGCGCTGTTCATGGTGTCAAAAGCCACAGAAGCCGGATCGCTACCCATTTCTTTCTTAACAATGGGCACTCCCGCTCTTTCACTCCATATAGTCAATTGATCGACTGCTGCAGCTCTGAAAGTATCTGCAGCCCCCAATAATACCTGTTTCCCTGCCTTCCTGAAATTATTCGCGAGTTTACCAATGGTTGTGGTTTTTCCAACACCATTAACACCTACTACAAGAATGACATACGGCTTTTTC
>JAATGW010000106.1 GCA_015654495.1 Chitinophagales bacterium | reverse complement strand
GTATTCGCCTTTTACTTCTTACCCAGGGCTTACGCCCTGCGCTACAATATTCACCGTTCCTACGGAACTGAAATATCCCAATTGTATTTGCCTTTCACTGCTTACCCAGGGCTTATGCCCTGCGCTACAATATTCACCGTTCCTACGGAACTGAATATCCCAACTGTATTTGCCTTTTACTTCTTACGCAGGGCTCACGCCCTGCGCTACAATATTCACCGTTCCTACGGAACTGAAATATCCCAATTGTATTTGCCTTATACTTCGTACTTCGTACCTCGTACTTCTTACTTCCTACTTCATCCCGATTCCCAGCTCTTTCTGTATTTCTTCGAGACTTTTTCCTTTTGTTTCGGGAAGATAGCGCCATACAAAAAACAATTGCAGGGCCATCATGAAACTGTAGAAAATAAAGGAATAATAACCGCCCTGTGGCGAACTCTTTACAATAACCGGAAAAGAATAAGATACAATCGCTGCCATTATCCAATGCGTAAAACTGCCGACTGACCCACCCTGCGAACGAACGGAGTTCGGAAAAATTTCTGAGATAAAAACCCAGATCACTGCCCCCTGTGAAAACCCAAAAAATCCTATAAATCCGATCAGGTACCAAACAACATTTTTATTTGCTACCGATGTATCGCGGAAAGCAATTGCAGTGAGTGCGAGAAAAATAATCATCCCGACAGACCCTATCAGTAAAAGGTTCTTTCTGCCGAATCTGTCAATCACCGCCATCGCCAGTAAAGTGAATACAAGATTGGCTGTGCCAATATAGATCGATTGCAGGTAGGCATTGGAAGCATCAAAACCCGCCATTTCGAAAATGCGTTTCGAGTAGTAAATAATAGCGTTTATGCCTGAAAGCTGGTTAAACATTGCAAGAATGATGGCAAATGACAATGGCTTGCTGTACTTCGGCTGAAAAAGTTTTTCCTTAATATCTGTAACCGATGCCCTGATATCGGCAATCACCCGGTCCGGATTAATTTCGCCTATGCGTTTGAGTATGGGTATTGCTTTATCGGTCTGATGATTCAGGATCAGCCATCTTGGCGATTCGGGAATTATTCTTACCAGAACCCAAAAAACAACCGCCGGCACAACCATTATTCCCAGCATCCAGCGCCACGAATCAGGACCCGAATCAGCGAAAAGATAGTTGGAAATATAGGCTACAAAAATCCCAAGCACGATGTTGAGCTGGAAGGAACCGGCCAAACGACCGCGAAGATGAGCGGGAGAAATTTCAGAAATATACATTGGTCCTACCACAGAAGATGCGCCTACCGCAACCCCACCAATAAAACGGAAAATCACAAAAACGATCAGGCCCGGAGCCAGGGCGCAGCCAATTGCTGAAAAAACATACATCAGGGCGATAAAAAGCAATACCGGCTTCCTGCCATACCGCTGTGCAGGGGTGCCGGCGAGAACAGAACCCAGTACAGTACCAAATAGACTGGACGCAACGGTGAGGCCAAGCTGGCTTGCGGTCAGATCCCATAGATTCTGTATCGTTTGTTCGGCTCCTGAGATAACAGCCGTTTCAAATCCAAACAAAAATCCGCCCAATGCGGCAATCAAAGCAATGCGAACAGGAAAACTCATGGCAGGCAGTTTAGTTGATGTGGATTAGAAAGATAAATAAAAGGACTATCAAAAAACCTCATCCGCCGAACTAAAAAAATAACGGGATCGGAAAAGTTTTTTTACATTGCTTAAACGATTTAAATCAACGATTATGAGCCAGCCGATCTGGGGCATTGACCTCGGAGGTACTAAAATAGAGGGCGTAGTATTGCCTTCTCTGAACGACCCTTCGCCGATACATCGATCCCGCCTTGCTACAGAAAAGGAAAATGGATACGAGCATATTCTTCAGCAGATCCAAAAACTGATCCGGCATATGGAAAAAGAAACGGGACTGACCCCTGAAAGCATCGGGATCGGTACACCCGGAGTTCTTGACCCTGTTCTTTATACCATGAAGAACAGCAATACAACCGCATTGAATGGCAGGCCACTTCAGCAGGACCTCGAGAACCTGTTGGAAATTCCTGTAATCCTGGCAAATGATGCAAACTGCTTCGCCCTGGCCGAAACACATTGGGGTGTAGTAAAACAAAAGTCCCCTGATGCCCGGATGGTATTCGGTATTATTATGGGTACTGGTGTTGGCGGAGGAATTATTTATGAAGGTAAAGTTTGGGCCGGTAAACAGGGTATTGCCGGCGAATGGGGCCACAATTTCCTCGACGATTCAGGAGGTAACTGTTATTGCGGTAAAACCGGTTGTGTTGAAACAGTTCTGTCAGGACCGTCATTGCAACGTTATTATAAATCACTCACCGGTGCCGATCTTACATTACGTGAAATTGTATGCAAGGCCGAACAGCATACCGATGAGGCGGCTCTGAAGACAATTAACCGTATGCATGCCTTTTTCGGCAAGGCTGTTTCTTCAGTCATAAATCTGCTGGACCCGGATATCATTGTTATCGGAGGCGGCGTCGGAAATATCGATAGTCTATATACAGAAGGTTTTAAAAACCTGAGGCATTTTGTTTTTAATAACAGGCTGGATACTATTATAGCGAAACCTGTTCTTGGTGACAGCGCAGGTGTTTTTGGCGCTGCTGCGCTGGTAGCTTAAAACAAAGACTTTTATCTGCTAAAATCCGTTAATAGTGATGGCGGCATGATTATGGATTTTAAGAACCGGAAATGCCTTTAATTCCGTAATTTTTCCGATCCGATCAAACAGCTTACATGAAGAGCAGCCGCTACCTGCGTTTACTCGGACTTCCCCTCTTGTTTGGTACACAACGTACCAAGCAGATCCTTCATGTGAATCCCACGATTATTCCCTACCGTGAGGAAGCGAATGTGGTGAATGTAATGGTGTATGACTACGATGGTGAAACCCTCAATGAACAGAAATCCAACGAAGTAGAGGAGTGTCTTTATTTCAAAGGTTCAGGACATATAAGCTGGATCAATATCGACGGACTCAGGAAAAGCGATGTAGAAAAAGTATGCAACCATTATGGCGTACACCCGCTGCTGGTAGAAGATATTCTCAGTATCAATCAGCGGCCAAAAATGGATGAAGTGGAAGGAGTGCTTTTCTGCCTTCTGAATATGCTCTATTATAATACCAATAGCAATACTGTTGAAACTGAACAGATCAGTATTGTACTTGGGAAAGATTTTGTAATCTCATTTCAGGAAGATGCCCGCCGTGATGTTTTTGACCCGGTCCGCACAAAAATCAAACTTGCAAAAAGTCAGTTGCGCCAGCGAAGCGCAGATTATCTGCTCTATACCCTGCTGGATATGATCGTGGATAATTATTTTGTGGTGATGGAGAAACTCAGTGAGCAGATTGAGCTGATTGAAGAGGAAGTGATCCGCAGAAGTAATACCCGCACCCTTGCGAGAATAAATCAGCAGAGAAAAGAACTCATTATCCTGAAAAGAAATATTGCTCCGGTAAGAGACCTGGTGAATGCGGTTATCAGGAGTGAGAGTGATCTGCTTGAAGACAAAACCACCAAATATTTTAAAGATGTTTACGACCATATAGTTCAGGCATATGATCTGAGTGAGAACTATCGTGATATAATGATGAGTATGCAGGATCTCTATATCAATAATGTGAATCTGAAGATGAATGAGGTAATGAAGGTGATGGCAATTGTGACCTGCGTGCTTGCTCCGGCAACGGTAATCGGCGGTATCTTCGGAATGAATTTTGACGTGATCCCTTACGCTCATCATAAATGGGGATTTTATTTTGCAGTTGGATCAATGCTGTTTTTTCCCCTATGGATGCTATGGATATTTAAAAAAAGAGGCTGGTTCTGAAAACTTTTACTTTCTATTCAATTTCTTATGAGAAAACTGATTCTGCTTTCCCTGTTTTTTATCTCCCTGGATGTTTGTGCACAAAATGATCCGGAACAGAAACTGAAAGAATTGCAGATCCGATTACCCGAAATGAGTAACCCGGCGGGTACTTATGTAAAATTTGTTCAATCCGGAAAGCTTCTTTTTTTATCCGGACACGGTCCGAAGAATGAAAAGGGCGAGCTGATTACCGGGCGCGTTGGCGAAACACTTACACTGCAACAGGGATATGATGCTGCAAAGGCCTGCGCAATAGAATTGATAGCAACCCTAAAAGCAGCAACCGGAGGCGATCTTCGCAAAATAAAACGCATACTGATCAGCCGAAAGTACTGAATGGCTCCTCTGATTTACTTGTCGCGGTATTTGTAGAAAAAGGAAAACACGTTAGAACTGCTGTAGGCGCAAATGTGTTGCCTAACAATATTGCTGTCGAAGTTGAGCTGATTGCCGAGATTGAATAATTTATTTTCTTTTATACACCGGTACCGTACTGCAGGGTTCTCCATACATCACAGATTTCACAAACGGTTTAAGGTGTTTGGTAATTTCAAGATATACATAGCCTTCAACCGTTTTGTCGCCGCATCCCTTAATTACAATACGTTTATCAGCATACTCCTCCGGTTTAATCTGGTCAATGTTCTGGATATACCGGGCTTTAAAAGTCTCCTCCGGATTTCCGGCATATATAAATTCCGCAACACTTTCAAGATAAGATACAACAAGCATGTAAGCCCAATTGGGAATGATGGCATCTGCTGAACAAAAAACCGCAACATTTTTTCCCTTGTATCTATTCCAGTCATGCTCAATCAGCGACTGTCTGAAATCTTTTTCCTTCAATATCAGCCCCATAAACAGGTAATCCTGCAGATCGAAAGAAACGACTTCTTCTTTCGGAAAATAGTCAGCCGGATCCAATGTTATCAATCCGCTTTCGGCCACTTTATTCACTATAATGTCACTCATATCACAAAGTTAACCCTTTTCAATTTTACTTGTCCCTCCCCGATCACCACTACCGATAAAGCGCATAGAGTCAAAAAACAAAAGCTCCCCGCGCCTGCGGAGAGCTTTGCCAGTTTTCTCATGAGCATAATATCTTTATTAAAACCCAGCTTCTCTTCTATCGTCCTTAATATCTGCTGACTTCCTCAACGCCTCCATTGTACTGTATGAAGCAAACTGCCTTAGCTGAGTTTCCATACTTTTCTTCTGCTGTTTTATATCGAAGCCCAGGCCTGATAAAGCACCTATCTGATTCACCTTCAATACAAAAACTCCATTCTGACCATTGATCGGTTTAGAAATGGAAGACTCATTAGCCTTGTTAAACGCTGCACCAATCACTTTGGGTTCGCTTCCGATATTAGGCACAAAAGGATCGCTGAAACGGATCGTATCGGCTGTTGCTACCTGAACTCCACCCGCTGTCGCAATCGCTTCAAGTGTATTTGCTGTGCCGATTTTCTTTTTGATCTCGGCTGCTTTCTTTTCATTGCGTATAATGGGTTCAACCATCATACGGGCCGTGGATGCCGACTGGGTTCCTTCATTATTCACTCCGGTAACCATCGCAACCAGGTATTGGTCTTTCAGATCGAAAACATCGGAAACGGTTCCCGGTTTATTTTCATAAATCCATTTTACAAGCGCACGTGAAGGCATACCCGAAACACTATAGTCCATTTCCCTCACATTATCAGCCATACGGCGTGTCAGATTTTCCTTCTTTATAAAATCCTCAAATCCCTTTGCATCCCTTGCATTTCCTGAAAATTTAATAGCCGCTGCTTCTGCTGCACGGTCCGTTTCTTCGCTTGCAACAATTTTCTTTGACAGGTATGCCATTTTAAAAGACTCAACAAAACTTTTCTGGCTAAGAATTTCAATAATATGATATCCGACAGATGTTTTTACAATTTCTTTGGCTCCTGTTTTTCCATTAAAAATAAAATCACGAAATTCAGGAGCAAGGTTTACGTCAGCAGTTGAGAAAGTATATTCTCCACCTGTCATTTTGCTTCCCTGGTCATCAGTAAACTGAGTTGCCAATGCGCCGAAATCAGAACCTGATTTTATTGCTGCAAAAAGGCTGTCAACCAGTTTCTTTGCCGTACTGTCTGGCCTCGTTTCCTGGCCTGTACGTGGGTCTACAACACCAATTAATATATGGCGGCTTTTCACCGTATCAGGCATGAGGCGCACATCAACTTTTTTTGCAATTACATAATTACCGGCATCAAGATATGGACCAATCACTGAGCCGGCCGGCATAGAAATGATTGCGTCTTTATTTGCCATCTGTAATTTCGATCCCAGCGTGTACCCGTCGTAGTAAGGTATTGCAGAGTTGTTTCTTGTTACAAAGGCTTTGGCATCAGGAGTGGATTCAAATTCTGTTTTGAGGTTATTCAGCTGTGTAATCAGCGTAGCACTGTCAGCTGATGTAGGATTGGCATCAAAAACCACATATGCCACATTCCTGCTTTTTTCCTGCTTGAATTCTTCCTTATGTTTTTTTAGATAATCATTGATATCCGCGTCGCTCACTTTTAACGACGCAAGGCTGTCGCTTACTGTAGCGTAAGGAATGGCTACATAAGATATTGAAGAAAAACTACTATTATCACTGTTCATTTTTTCCATCATCCAGTTTGGAATATAAGCCCCCTGGCTGAAAATGGAATTGTACTTATCAATCAGTAATCTGATCTGAAGAGGATTGATCAGTTGATCAGTTACCATTTTAAGGTCTTCAGTTTTCTTACTTTTTTTCAGATTACTAAACCATGTTTTAGCCGCATCAACATCAAACTGACCGGTTTGCTGATTGGTAAATAACTGTTTGAACTCCTGCGGAGCATCTTCACTGAATAACAAACTTCCAAGTTCTTTGGATGTAAGTGGAAGACCGAGTTTTTCTGATTCTGTTCTGATAACTTCTTCCTGGATATAGCTGTTCCAGATATTGTCAACAATATTCTGTGTCATCATTTCATTTGACTGCATACCCTGTTGACGATATCCCTGTTCAGCAATATTTACCTTGCTGTTGAATTCATTGATATCAATATCTTTACCATTGACAGAACCTACAATTGAATTGCGTCCGTTAAAAAGTCCGCTGCTTTTACCAACAAAGGCATCCTGCACCAGAAACCCTATCAGGCTTAACGCAATGGCACTGGTCAACAGGATGGCCGCCTTATCACGGATTTGCTGAATAATTGACCTAGTAAGACTCGTATG
>JAATGW010000694.1 GCA_015654495.1 Chitinophagales bacterium | reverse complement strand
TCCATCAGCACGCCGAGTCTATTATTGCACTCAGGTGGCGGGACGAAGCGAAATTATCCTGCGTGAACGACTTGAGGCATCGCGTCCACCGACGGTTCGATCGCGGGAACCGCGGTCAACGTGGGCGCATTCCTGCGGTATTCCGCCATTCCAAACGAGTAAATTAAAACCAGTCTTTATCATTCGAGGTTGTTAGGTTATGGGTTGTTAAGTTATAGGTTATAGGTTTTCAAGTTATAAGTTATAGGTTATAGGTTATAGGTTTTCAAGTTATAAGTTATAAGTTGTAAGTGTGAAGCGAGAAGTCGCTATTAACTAAGGAAAATTTTATGTAACAGGTTGCAAATGTAAAAAATTCTGGCAGGCATTATTGAGTGACGCACGCTGAACGTATAACCTAACAACCTATAACTTATAACCTCCTCACATTCCTCTATAAGGCACATCCATTTTAAATTTTCCGGCCCAGGTATCCGGCACTTTTTTCCCAAGGGTCCAGTAAATGGCATTGATCACCAGCCTTTGTAAAGATTCTTCCTTGAAATCTTCGGGATGACCAAGTGTGGTAAAAAATATTGTTGATCCCTCCTTATTCTTCCAGGTCCATGCAACCGGATTTTCAATAGCTGGCTGCGATTCGGGGTTCACGGATTTGCCCATCAGCAACCAGGTTGTTCCTTTTACAGGATAATCGGGCAGGGTACGATACAACCAGGAACGCACGTGAAATTCTGGATTCACACCTTTCAACACGGGATGGTTTTTTGCTTCCGGAATTCCAAAAACATCTGTACTGCTCGTATGTCCGTAATGCGTATGTTTTGCGGCTCCGCCCCAGCCCGGTGGTGCGCCGAAAGCACGTTCGCCAAATGCATTCCATGCTTCCAGCGGATGACCTTTTGGATAATTGAAAGAATGTGTTGTTGTACGAAATCCCATCATCGGTTTGCCCGATTTAAGATAATCATCAATATATTTTATCTGGTCAGCGGGCAATCTCCGCCAGCGCAGAAAAAATATGGCGAGGTCAGCATCTTTTAATGCTTCAAGTCCGGGAATATTTTCTTCCGCATTCTGATCCGGCGAAGATTTTAAAACGATGGTGCGCATGCCATAGTTTTTTTCCAGTTCAGCGGCAAGGAGCGGCATGGTAAATTCTCCGCTGTATTCATGATCGCCGGTAACGAAGACGATGAGTGGCTTTTTTTGAGCAGAAACAGAAAACAGAAAGAGAAAGAGAAAGAGGGAAGAGAATCCGGACCTGCGAAAAATTGCTGATTTTATTTTCAATGGCATCGGCTGTGATTTTTTGAGCGTATAATGATTCCCGAATGTAATAAAATCGGGATGAAATCTGACCTGTACTTTCCCGCTGCTGCCTGGTTTCCGCAATTTCGCAAGCATGGGCTTTGATTACTGTCAGGTCTGGCGGAGTTCTATCTACCACTGTTCCTGTTTCTGTTCCTCTTTCTCCTCCTCTTTCTCTTTCTCTTTCTCTTGCTCTTGCTCTATCTTATTTCTTCCTGACCTCAAACATCGTAACTCCATTTTTTGCCTGATAATTGACGACCAATCCATGTGTATCTGCAATTTTTTTCACTATCGCCAGGCCAAGTCCGTTGGAACCCGATATATTACCCGTTGTAGAAGCAAAACGTTTAAATAGTTTTTCCTGTTCAATAGGTTCACGCTGGCTTGTATTACTGATGCTATAATTGTTTGCAGTAATTTTTATTTCAATATGGCCACCGGTATAATTATGTTTTATCGCATTGCCAATCAGATTCGATATCAATGAGTCGGCCAACAGGGTATGCAGCTTAACTTCGAAATCATTTTCAAAATCAGTTTTCAGGGTTATCTGTTTGTCCTGGATAAGCTCAGAGAACAGACTGAGGTATTTTTTTCTAACCTCGTTTAAGCTGAGTGTCTCGGTTGTGGTATACTGTTGGTTTTCGATTTTGGCCAGTAACAATAGTTCCTGGTTTAATTTGGAAAGTCCGGACAGCGAGCTGCTTGCATCCATGATCGATTGTACATCTTCATCCGGCAAGTTTTCATTCTGCAGCAGGAGTTCCAGCTTACTCTGGGCCACACTCAACGGTGTCTGCATTTCGTGTGCCGCATTTTCTGTAAACTCTTTCATGTTGATAAAATCCGCATGGATCTTTGTCGTCATGGCATTCAGCGCGGTATTGAGTTCATTGAATTCTTTGGTATTTGTATGCTGTTCAAAATTTGTTTGCTGAATGTTTTGCAGATCAGCCTGCCTGATCTTATTTAGAGAACGGTAAAAAGGTTTCCAGAGATTCCGGCTGATCAGCCAGGTGAATAATAATGTAGCGATAAAAAGTCCTGCAAAAACCAGCAATATGATTTTTGTAGTATAGGCGATCAGTGCTGTTTTTTGTTCCTGTGATTTACGGATGATGATCTGATAGGAATTACCATAAACAGAAACCACCTGCGTCAATTGACGGTAGATTATTTTATCTCCCACGGCAATGTTCGGACCGACTTTCACATCAGCGATCCCGGGATATTTGCTGGCAGGCGCATCAACAGGATAAATGGAGACATCCGGTGTTCTTAAAATAAAGGTCACACCCCGGGCGAGTTCTGTATGCAGGTATTTAATCCATGCAAGTTCTTCCTGTAGCAGTTCCTGGTCACTCTTGCTGTTTAACTCCCTGCTGAATGTGTTGAACAGATAAAAGCCCGCAATGAGCAGGAGTATGGTCATTGCGGTAAAAAAGTATAATGTTGTCTTCGTTAAAAGTCTCATGATGTTTAATTCAACTTTGCATTCTTTTTTTTCTATGGGCTGTTCCTTTGTGTTTCTATATTCTATGTGGTTCAGATTCCGCTGCCTGTCTCAACCACAGTACAAATAGGAAAACACATAGAAAAAGTACATAGGAATCAGATCTTCATGAACCGGCTGTTCCTCTTGCCTTTTGCCTCTTGCCTTTT
>JAATGW010000112.1 GCA_015654495.1 Chitinophagales bacterium | reverse complement strand
TTTTATCAAAAAATATAAAATTCAGATTCAAAATAAATTATTCAATACTGCTACCGTTGTGGTCAATAACATTGAGAAAATAACAGATGTTTTAGGAAGTAAAATCACTTTAAAACTTTTATCGTTTTCTTATCAGCAGTATTATCAACTCCGCAATAAAGCCAGGTGTGCAAAATCAGTATTAAAGCTTTGTCTGATCAAGCATCCTGCCCAATTGTTGCCTAAAGAAGTTCAAACCATCAAAGCTTACTGTGAGAATAGTCGTTTTCTGCACTAGCCGCTGTCTTCGGTGTATTTTCAGATGATCCGTGATAAGGCTGCACGTTTGCATCAAAGCACTTTTTATAAGTATGTAAACCTTCTAAATCTCAAAAGAAAACAAACCACTCATCGCCGAAAGAATCATCACACCGGAATCAGATCAGCCGCACCATTGCAATTGCTACACGCAGATGTAACCATTTTTACACCTGTTGACCATAACAAGGCCTATATCTATATCGTGCAGGAAAATTTTTCAAGAGCCATATTGTCTTACTCCATAGCCCTTGAGTGCAAAGCGCATATCATGATGGAACTCATCCACGGCGTACATGAACGTTATTTAAATCCAGCTGCTATCAACGACTGCCAGCTCATGACCGACGATGGAAGCGAAAATTACGGTGCAGTAAAAGATTTTGTGGCCTATGCCACTAATCCGGTGATAGAACATATCATCGCTCAGAAAGATGTTTCATATTCCAACTCCATGGTGGAAGCTGTTCATAAGAATCTAAAATATCGTTTTCTTTACCATAAAAACATCCCTGATTATAAAGCGCTTTGCGATTATCTTCCACTGGCTGTTGAGGATTATAACAACAGGCCACATGCTGTACTCGATGGTCTAACTCCTACAGAAGTACTCAATGGAAAATCAACCGACAAGACAGCATTTTCCGCTGAAATGAAAACAGCCCAACAGGCAAGGTTAGCTGCTAACAAAGCACAGCAATGCTGCAACTACAGTTTCTAAGTATCAAAGAACTGTTTGAATATTTGTTAGAATCCGTTTTTACAATCTGATCTTTATCTCCCGTCCGTTTTTTAATCTTCAACTCTCGCTTTTCCTAACTACTCTCAAGCGTTTTTGTAAACCTTTATTTTTCAACCCGTCCGGATATCCGGACGGGTTATTATAGAAAGACCATAGACGTTGCCAAGCTTTACTCATCAGAATAAATTTCTTCAAAAGAAAGTCCTGTTAAACCACTTTTTTTATATGCATAATAAAATTCTTCGTCAGGATCCTTTATACCCGTATAGGTTAAGATTTGACTTTTGGCAGTTTCCGGAATTTTGAAAATTGAAGATTCATGAAATCGGTTCTTGTGAAATGCATATTTTAATATTCTATTGCTTCTAGTCCCATCTTCATAAAAATCAAATTTACTTTGATTCTGATCCAAAACATTAATGCAGTCCGTAACATTCAGGATAAACATATTTAATGCACCTTCAAGTTGTATCGGTAGAAGTTCACCACAAATTTGCCAGAAAGATAGAAATTTATCCACTGCCTTCTCATTGCAAGCAAATGCCCCGGACGTTAAAAATGAAGCAAAATCGCCTTTCTTCGCTAATGGGTTATCTATGTAAAATTCACTTGTTCGCCAGATATCAATTTTAGACCTTCCATCAAATGTCAGCGAATCGATTACCTCATCAGAACTAGAAACTGGGAGTATAATCTGGAATTTTGATACATCAGCGCGAACAATATAAATTCTCATTATTAAAATGTTCCGTTTTTAAGTTCTTCTCTAATTTTATTGAGTTCTTGTCGAACTTTGCCAGGAGCCGCGTTCTGTAGTCTATCATTTAGCTTATTGTAATAGTCATTAGTGTGCATTTGGTTATGCCCCGTCGTTTCTAAAAATACACCGTTGTCAGCATCATTAATATCAATATTCTCCCTCTTTAGTATTCTTCTCGAAACATCTGCCCGTCTGTCGTTCCCTGCAACAATATGGTGAGCGGCGTGCTGAACCTGAGGCCGTACGTGTCCCACTCTTTCCAAGTTCTTGCCAAGTATTTCACCGGAAGCTTTTTTCCCGAATTCTTGATTTTCTCCGAATCTGTTTGAAAGTAAGCCGCGTTGAACCAACTCATCTTTGTATGCCCAATCATTTGCTGTTCCATTACCTTTAAGCAACCTATCTTTAACATCATTTAAATACCAACTTGGTAAATTTGATGGATCCGTGGTTAGAATTTCAAAGTTGCTTGACTGGCCCATTTTTTGCCCTTGTAAAAAAGCCAAAGCACTGATCAATTCATTGTAAACTAAACTTCCTGCATTTTCGAATAAATTTTCACCACCTGTATCGACAGTTAAGATTTGTACGGCAATGCCTGCGGCATTCCTAAACTTGAATAGATTTCTAGTCCCGGTATATATTCTTTGCCCTCTAGAAGGTTTTTGTCTTGGTGCGCGAATTTCATCTACTCTTTCCCTTACATATCGTTTTAAGTCTTCCCTATTTATATTCTTAAGTAGCGGCTTTTTGATATTTACATTTCCGGAATTAGTCTTTATTGTGAATGCTGGATCTCCTTTCTCTCCGTTGATGTCTATCAGTGCAATGGGGCTATTATCTGCATAAGAATAAGGTGAAGATTCAGGCGATTCTATCATTAGTGGATCAGGTGACAAAAACTTTCCAATTCTGTTATCATAGATTCGCATTCCATAATCCTGCTGATTGCCCTCACCCTTCACCTCATTATCATTCTCCTTCCCATTAAACCCATATCTGTACTTCAAAGAACTCAGATCAAATTTACGCCCTGGCTGCAACATACCAAAAGGATAATAATCCTGCTGGGTAAGGCTCTCTGCAAGATAGTAATTTGTTATGCCACTCGAGTCATTACCTATGATCTTATTAGAGATTGTCGCCAGCACATTGCCCAGGTGATTTGTCAACTCATAATTCCTGTTACCTACATGCAAACTGTCTTCCAGGTAAGTACCCGTTACATTTGGCGCGTTCGCAGGCGTTTCTTCTTCCCAGTGCCATACACCGAGCCGGCTGCTGCCATATAAATGCTGTTCATTCCATTTGAGACCATCGGCGCCTTGCTTGGAGTAAATTGCCAGTACATTGCCCTGCGCATCGCGCACATAATAAGTCAGCGTATCTGCGGCGCCGTACACTTTTTTCGTTGTCCGGTTACCTGCGGGGTTATAGCCATAGCTGATATCAGATCCACCGGCTTTATCGATGCCTTTGATTTTGCCATAGACAGTCCAGTCAATATCATTAATGCCTTCCTTATAGTCTTTTGTAAGGTTACCGATATGATCATAGGCATAATTAAAAGGCTGTTGGCCATCAATATCAACACTGTATTTAGTACTATCTACCTGGTCAGTGACATAGTTCAGTTTATTATTGATCAGCTTATCACCATCCATATTGTAGTGATAGCTGAGGTCATCCATCGCTGTGTCAGCAAGCGTTGCATTCCTCCTGTATTGTGTAATAGTCCCATT
>JAATGW010000162.1 GCA_015654495.1 Chitinophagales bacterium | reverse complement strand
TTCCTGAATTTCAATTTCAGAGCCCCAGGCTCGATGATCTTATAGCGGCGGATTTCAGTCCGCCGGAACGAGAAACGATGAAAGAGGTAAGAAGTTCTGAAAATTATGAGTTTCTACTAAAATAATCGCTTCCTGAATTTCAATTACAGAGCCGGAGGCTCGATGATCTTATAGCGGCGGATTTCAATCCGCCGAACGGAATTTATATTTTCGTTTACCTGCATGACTGAAGGCCGGTTTTCATGCTTTGAGATCTTCACCGACTCTGCATATTAAAAATATGATTGTTAACACAATTTCATTCGTGCAAAAACCTGCGTCAGAAATCCAGGAGCCTGCCACCTGGCTCACACTCCCGGCTTCCGTAGCCGATTATTGAAATAACTTTTTAAAATCAGTTTTAAACTCATCCCATTCCTTGTCTGCTTTATCGAGAGAAGTTTCAACACTTGCTTTTGTATTCTTCCATGCTTCTTCGGTGCTGTTTTTAACCTCCTCAGCTTTTTTATTCAGATCCTCACGTGCGGCTTCAAGTTTCTTACGCGCCTCAGTACTTTTTTTTGAGCCATCTTTTTTTAACTCTTCAATTTTTTCATCCAATTCTTTTTTTCTCGTTTCCAAACGATCACCCAGTTTCTTACGTTCCGATTCAAACTGTGCTTTTGCAGAATCAGCTTTCATTTCAACGCCCTTATCAACAGACTCTATGCCTTCTTTAATCTTAACATCAGCCTCATCTTTATTTTCATCTGAACCACCACAGGCTGCCAAGACAAATAATGAAGAATACAGAAGAATTTTTTTCATATTTTTTAATTTCCCTGGTTATTGAAGTTTAGTTAAGCCAATCAATTCAAAAAACATTCCACACTGCCGGGTGTTGAGCTCCTTTACCAACTATTTCTTACCAGCGATCTCTTTAAGATATTTTGCCGGTGTCCGGCTTAACCAGGCTTCTTTTATGACGTTCTGCAGATCTTTCTTTGTAACCAGATTTAAATTGACAAGAACAGACGGATAATTGCGGTAATGATCAGTTATGAAGAACACATTGCTGTCATGTGAAATCCACACATCCCTGTCCGGTGAATAAACGACAAGTGTAACCGCATCTTCTTTCATCCGTACCAGTAATTTCTTACTCACATAAAATGCAGCAGTACCAAAACACAACCCTTCTGTTACACCGGGAAATCCGGTTATCATTTTCCTGATGACATCCAGGTACGAGCCATTAGCTTTCTTCATATCTGTGACAAGTAATGTCTTCCGTAAACTATATTTTAAACTGCAATCAAAACCTGAATTTCCAGCATTTTTTTTAAAAATAAGGGCGAATTATTCACAAGATGAGCAGAAAAACTACAGTTGACCTGAATGTGCATATCTATTTTGTTAAAGCAGGCCTGATGGTTACCTAAGCATGCTATTTGCAAATAGATTTGTTGTATCAAATGGTTTCCACCAAAAATTCAAAATCATGGCCACAAAAAGACATTCAGAAAAGAAAGGCAAAAAGAAAACTACCGCCTGGTTTGAGAAATTTATAGATGCTTCAAATCCTGTTGACTTCGAAAGGGGTCTGTTTATAAAAGTAGATTTTGAAAAAATGGCAAGCTGGCTAAAAAAGGGATCGGATGAAGCTAAAACTCAGCGTGACCGTTTCTTTAGTATGCTATGCAATGTCGAATATCTCTATTGATTTGAAATTCACATCTTCAAAAAGCAAACTTCACTCTTCAATATAATTTCCAAAGGTTTCTTCACGTGAAACTTTTTGGAACGGAGTCATCTCATGGAATGCATTCTCCCAGGCCGGAACCTCACAGCTGATCCTCACAGATCTCTAAAAGCTCCCAAATAAATTTCCCGGCTCATCATAGTGGGCAATGAATTCCACAATACAGACACAAAAAAATTGCACAGACTGATATTGGACAAGAGATCCGGAAGACTGGACTTAAATGCATGGGCATTGCCTGACTTTCCAGATTCTGTTCTATTTCAGGCATATTCACAATGTCTGTTAATATCTGCAGGTAAATTTCTGATGGCATATTTTTTTCAGTTCTCAATATGTGCAAACACTTTCAAAAACTGCGGGCCTCATAAAAGCTTACGATCTGGAATCTATTCAGGAGATCAGGGATTACCTGATTTCAGTAAATCAGACTATCTCCGTAGCAGAAAGTGTAACCTCAGGTCATTTGCAGGCAGCACTGTCACTTGCAGAAGACGCTTCCCGGTTTTTCCAGGGAGGAATCACCACATTTAATATCGGGCAGAAATGCCGGCACCTGCTGGTGGAACCGACCCATGCACTGGCCTGTAATTGTGTTTCAGTTGATATAGCAGAGCAAATGGCCTCCCAGGTAGCCGGAATTTTTCTCAGCGACTGGGGAATTGCAATTACCGGTTATGCCGCACCGGTAGAAGGCATAACCGATGATCGTCTTTTCGCATACTATTCGATCAATCATCGTGGCAATAAAATTCAGAATGGTATAATTGAAACCGCTTCAGGAGAGGGACTGGAAGTTCAACTGTTCTATTCAAATGAGGTGTTAAGAGATCTCGCGCGTACCATCAGATCACATATGCACAATTAACCCACTATCAGAAAACAAATTTCCGGTATGAGAAACTTAACAGAAATAATCCAGAATAAAATCGAAACCACCGGACCAATGTCCTTCCGGGATTTTATGGGAATGGCACTGTATTATCCGGGACTCGGATATTATACTTCCGGAAAAGAAAGGATCGGGAAGTCCGGTGATTATTACACTGCACCGACTGCCAATTCATTGCTGGGTGAAATGATTGCGAGGCAACTGGTGGAAATGTGGGAAATACTTGGATCAGATCAATTTGCCGTAGTTGAATATGGAGCAGGCGATGAAAGTCTTTGCTGTCAGATCCTTGGATGGTTAAAGAACCATAGCCGGCTTTACGATCAAATCAGTTATTATATCATTGAAAAAAGATCGGCACCTGCAGTAAACACTGAAAAAAAGTTTTGCGGGAAAATCATACATGTTGACAGTGCCGGCGAAATCCCGCCTGTAAAAGGATGTATTCTCTCGAATGAAGTGCTGGACAATTTTCCGGTTCATAGGATAACAAGAAGAGAAGAGGTATTGGAACTAAGAGTTGACAGTACCGAAAACGGATTTATTGAAAAAGCCTTTCCGGCATCCGAAGAAATTAAAAACTGGCTCAGGAAAACAAATTTCAATTTGCCCATAGGAGGCATAACAGAAATATGTCTCGACATGGATTTATGGATGCAGGAAATTAATTCTATCCTTTTGGCAGGGTTTGTAGTAACTATTGACTACGGGAATTTTGTTGGAGAGAATTTCGAAAATAACGGTACCCTGCATTGTTACCACAGGCACACGATTAATAGAAATCCATATAATAATATAGGCGGGCAGGATATAACTTGTGATGTAAATTTCTCCGCGTTGGCTGCTCTTGGAAAAGAATATGGGTTTGGTTTCACCGGATTTACAACCCAGGGTGAATTTCTGCTGGCAATGGGTCTATGCGATCATCTGAACAGGGAGCCAAATGGAACGCAACTTGATTCTGAACAGAAAGTAAATGAGTTCCTTGATTTTATGATGCGTATGAGCCGTAAAATTAAAGTGCTGGTACAACATAAAGCTGTGCAGAATCCTGCTATTTCCGGTTTGCAGTTTTCAAGGCGCGCAGTCGCTTAGTCTTGATTTTGCCTGGTTACCCTGGCAGCAAAAACTTAAGTTGCTCCCTGTGTATACTGATACGCATTTCGGAATTCTCTTCCAGCTCAATCAGTGCATCATCAAGGTGAAAATCCGGTCCGTTCCAACTGATCCGGATATCTTTTCCTTTAATAACAGGCAGGGTGAAATTATCAGTATCAAGTTTAATTTTATGCTTGAAATATTTTTCAAGTTGCTTTCTGTTTTTTGGCGTTGCGATTACAATATCCAGCAATCCATCGGAAAAATTTACATCGGGAGCTAACAGCAATCTCGGGCCGATGGATGGAATATTCAGTATTTCAACCATCAGCATCTCGTCTGAAAAATCTTTCCCGTCAATTATCAACTTGCAATTCACGGGTTCATAATCGCCGGCAACTTCATATATCTCCTCAAGAGATGCAGCCAGGTTGTCCTCTGGTGTGGCATGTCCGTCTGCGGCATTTTTCATCATCTGACTGATCATCTTCGGAAAAATTCCAAACCCTACACCTTCAATAAAAAAATCGCTGACAGCAGGATGATTTGCTGTTCCAGCGTCAAAATCGATTATTCTGGCTTTCGGGCTCAGCCAGCCTTCAATCACTTTTTGCGGATCAGCAGGAATTTTTAATGAACCGGCAATATTGTTTGCTGTTCCGAATGGCAGCAGGGCTACAACCGGCTTATTTGAAAGATCCATCAGGGCTACTGCAGCTTTTCTTACTGTGCCGTCCCCTCCCGAAACAATAAGGACTTCCGCTTCCGGGTGGATATCCCAGCTTTCTTTTGTTGAACTGTATAAGATCTTCCAGCCCGTTATTTCAAGCATTTTTTCCAGTTCCTTTTTTGATGTGCTTTCAGAACCGGCGCCGGGATTATGCAATAATTGAGCAACCTTGTAATTCTTCATACAGCTGTTCATAAAAAAAACATACCCGGTCAACTTACACTGGCACGATAATATTATCGGTTCATGTATGCGAATTCTTGTAACTAATGATGATGGAATTTATAGCCCCGGCCTGGCTGCATTGGCAAGAGTTGCCACACAATTCGGAGAAGTAAAGCTGGTAGCCCCTGACGTTGAACAATCGTCCATGAGTCATGCGATAACAGCTACAAGGCCACTATCCTACAGGAGTTCACCCGTGAATTTTCCCGGAGTGGAGGCCTACCGTGTAAATGGCACGCCTTCGGACTGTGTAGCACTTGGTTCGCATTTATGGGCAACTACGGATCTTGTTCTGTCAGGAATCAATCTTGGTTATAACCTTGGAAACCAGCTTTGGCATTCCGGAACTCTTGCTGCTGCAAAACAGGCGGTTCTGCTTGGAATGCGGGGTTTCGCATTCAGTACTACGGTCGAAAATGGAGAACCGGACTATCCTATTATAGAAAAATACATTTTTGATGTTCTTACACTGTTAAAGGATGAGACTTCCATGAGGCTTATCAATATCAATCTCCCGCGAAACCCTACAGGTATTGAATGGACAAACCAATCGGTGAGACAGTATGATGCGCGGATTATTCCGGGGATGGATCCGAAGGGTCGTAAATTATACTGGTATGATTTTATTCCTCTTGAGCCCGCAGAAGAAGGAACGGATCGATGGGCAGTGGAGCGCAGTCTGGTGTCGGTAACCCCTTTACGTTTGGATCTCACCGACAATGCAAGGTTAAATGAACTGAGAACGCAGATATTGGTTTGAGGGGTGCCTAAAATATCTGTTTTTTTATCCAGACAGTTCGTGCATTCAGCTGATCACGGGAAATATTAAAATGATCGGCGATGTCATTGGTTATGGAAGATAGCGTCCCTATTTTTAAGGGATCAATATTTGGAATTGTAACATGGAGCTGACCATCTTTTTCCATTGATATCCTGGTATGAATTCCGCTTTGCCGTGTGATAACATACCCATAAGGTTTTAAATATCTGATAAGATCTACGCCAGTTAGATTTCTGTGAATCTTCATGCAGCAATTATTACTTCTCTAACAATCTGTAATCGGATTATTCTTTTCGTTTTGTCATCGAAATGGCAAGCTACTGCATCCACCACCACTTTTTTAATAAATGTGGGATTGGTAAATCGTTTTAAGAGTATCGAAAACCTGGTAGTTTTTAATCCCGGTAGAAGCCCCAAAGAAAAGAGATTCTTAAAAAAGAAGTCTTATATAAAATAAGCCTGGATTTACCCACCGGTTCCAACGGTGATCAGACCGCCAATGAATTCTTCTCGGTCGTCAAGGTGAAAAACACGGCAGAATCCGGGATTTTTCTCATTATAATTGAGCATAATTTGCCTACCATTGTCTTTAAGCCGCCTGATAAAACGTAAAATTATTTTGTATTAAATTATTCCGATAATGTTAGACACTGGGGAGTTACTGTTTTTCACATTTGTTTGAAAAACAGGTATTATCACCTGTTGGAAGTATTAAAATAAGGCTCTACTTTGGTTTAAAGCACCAACCTGAAGATCGAGATATGAAGGAATTGGTAGATTTGAATGCCAAAATGATCATAGGTACATTTACTTTTATCGGCCCTTCTTTTACGCTTTGAAATTCGCTATTTTTTAAACATTTGGAGCGAAATAAAAAGAAATCCCGGGAAAGATTAACTTCTCTGATTGGGTTACAAGAATATAATCATGCGGCAATTTAAGACCTGATTACCAAAAATGAAAAGCTCCAAAACTTATTAAATCCAAAACGGCAGGTTAAGAGATTGTTCGGCTCGCTTTTAGTTTCTCTGGTTTTTATTGCGATTTATTACCTTCAACATACGCAATATTGGAGTATTAAGAATGTTTACCTGAAAGCCGCGGCAATCGGAGTCAGTCTGACGTTTTATGTATACGCGATTACGTGCTTATGGCAAGTGTTCTGTGTGATAATTGATTCTAAAGTGGACGAAGAAGAAGTGAATAAAAATAGAAAGAGTGATGAATTACAAACCCAATAAAGTAATTAGTTATGAATAATTTTAAGGTTATCGAAGTGCTTGATTCAACCAGCTTAAGGGTAAACCCTAAATGGAAGCTTAAGATGAAAAATGGAACTATTATTAGTGGCTATAAAATAAAGGTTCGGGAATTATCTGGCTTTTCGAAAAATGATATGGTGTTTAGCCGATTAAAAAAATTACTGTTGAATAATAAAACTGAAATTAAATTTATTGCTCCGGAGCTTGTAAGCACAGAGAACCATAACGACGCTATTGTTTCATGTTCAGTATATATTGGCATGTCCAATATCAGTTATTATTTCCCCGAGTTTGTACCCAAAGACTAAGTATCAGGTAATATTCTTTTAAAACAGCCGGGCGTTAGTCTGGCTGTTTTTTTACCAAATCTTACTCTCCGTATATAGGGTTTTTTACCAGTGCTATGTTAATTGTAAATGTCAATTGTATCAATATTGATTACTACATTTCTTCCTGTATGTTTCCTGCTATTTACCCAGGTGCCCTCCTATTTTTCTCCTATGTGGTTCAGAATAGGCAGTAGGCAGTAGGCAGTAGGCAGTAGGCAGAAGGGAACAGCCGGCTTATCAAGATATAGTTCCTATGCACTTTTCTATGTGTTTTTCTATGTGTACTCTGTGTCTATGCACATACTTGTCCGCCGGAGCGAAGCGTAGGAGGATGTGGTTCAAAATACCTGCGACTACGGAAAGAATTTGAACTACATAGAGATCATATGGAAAATCTCAGGCATTGAACAGCAGTTCGAACCATTAAGAACTTAGACTTCAACACCCATGGAGAAAATTCATCCGTCGTTTCATAGTTAAGCAGGACTCTGGTTAGAACCTGAGATTTTTTCAAACGGAGGCACTACGGTATTTCCGGGTCCTTGGAAATTTGAGAAATAAAATGGAGCTTCAGCAAACAGAATTTCATCAATGGCTACCAAAGCTGCAATCAATAAAAAGGCACCTATAATTCCGGGGGCATCCCAGCTTATAAAGCCTGAACCTGTGCCAAAAGCATTAACGGCATCTTTTTTTGAAAAGAGATTGCGGGTATATCAATCGGATGCGG
>JAATGW010000229.1 GCA_015654495.1 Chitinophagales bacterium | reverse complement strand
CTTCTCCTTTTCCTGCCGGAGGTTTTTTCCCATCCGGTGCACCTTTACCTGGTGCCTCTTTCGGCTTGGCTTTTGGATCTTTTACTTCCGGTACAGGCACTGATCCATCTTCTGCAAACTTACCCTTGCCACCATCTTTGCCGCCGCCGGATTTATCGGGCATATTATTGTCCACCATGCTCGACATAAATTTGGCACCATCAAATTCAACCGGCTCAAGATTTATCTCAGGTACCGTACCCGATCCTAAAACATAATCTTTTACTGAAGCCTTAAAGCCCATTGTTCCGCCAATCGGCCATTCCTTAGAAAACAGCGGCCAGGTCCATTTTTTGTCGGATAATGGCGACCACCAGGGTGTCACAACTTTGATAAATAATTCACCGCTTAAACCTATCACCGGCTGTGCAGCAATTTCCATAGTGCCGCTGATATAAAATTCACCAGGGTCACGGTAACCAATAGTCGGTCTTGCATCAGCATATCCTTTTACGCCGGCATCAGCATTGAGACCTACTCCAAATTTCAGGTCATGACCCAGTATCTCAATTCCTGCACCACCTTCTGCCCTTAACCGCAATCCTGCATAAGCTGATATGTTGATTGATGCCGCTATCTGGATACTTTTCTGTATCGCAGGATCTGTGGAATATGTTCCGAGTATTTCAATATTATAAATCTTGGCAGGACCGAGCTTCGCAATTGCAGATAATCCCACATTGGCAAAAAGATTCAGATTTCCAACTACCGGAATTCCATAATAGGCTTTCGCTTCAAGCTTGAATAATTCTTTCTCCCAATCTTTCTGCTGGAATAGAACGATTTCTTTCGGAGGTGCAATTTTTCCGATCACGGTAACCTGACCCAGACCGTCTACAATAACATTTACAGTTCCCGCAAACCAATCTGTGAGGTTGAATGTCAGTTGCCCGACTGCAGCCAGTGCACGTTTTTTTGATCCTTCCGGTGGAGCTGGTACAGCTGGTGGAGGTGTTGCATCCTGAGCTTTTTCTTTTCCACCTGCAGCAGCAATAGCTTCCTTAGCAAAGTTTTTTGCCGTCTGCTCATCTGTTGCAATCAACTCAATAGAACCCGAAAGTTTATTACCGGTATATCCTGCTTTACCACGGATATCAATACTTCCATCCTCTTTATATGTTACCCTGACTTCACCACTGAATGATGGGAAATTAACAGCGATACCAACTTCGCCGGTCATTGGCCCCTTTGTATTATCCAGTTTAAGATCTCCCTGCGCAACTCCTTTCACATCCACTTTTCCAGATGCTTCGATCTTAGGTCCGGAAGCATTTTCCAACTGCAGATTCAGATTTGCGTCAAGGAAACCTCCGATCACCAGTTTAATATTGTTTGCGCCTAATCTCAGCGTTCCATTACTGAATTCATTTACCGGATCAGGGATCTGGCCGATTTTTAAACCCAGACCAACAAGCACATCAGCTCCTTCCTTCAGTTTATTTACCCAGGTGTTTTTGGGTGAATCTTTTGCGCCGATTGTTGCATACCCCTCAATGATCTGATTATCTTTTATTTTTACACGCAGAAAAACACCACCAGGAATTTTCTGCAGCCATGGATTTTTAACAGGAAGAAATCCTGTCGAGCTACTATCATAACGGTCAGCTTTATCTTTTTTTACTTTGATCGTTCCTTCGTCTGTAGTTTCGCCAGCTTTTATCCGCACCATTAGTCCTTTGTCGGCAGCTTCTATTTCGGCTTTTACTTTTTCAGATGGTTCAAAAGACCCTTTCGAAATATCCACTACTTCGGAACTTGTTGCAACAAGAGCAGGAGTTTTTGCCGCTGCCCGCTGAATTCTTTTCTGCACTGCGGAATCCCTGCCCGCGGCTCCCTGTTGTACCGTATGTGTTAACTCATGTGCAAGCAGGTGATTCCCTGATGAAGAACCCGGCTGGTATTCGCCCTGGTTGAAATATATATCACTACCATGCGTAAACGCTTTTGCTCCCAGTTGTTGATTCATCTGTGCCGCATGTGCATCATTGTGTACACGCACATTGCTGAAGTCTGCTCCAAAACCGGACTCCATATCCGATTTTGTGTCGTTCGGTAAATTACTGCCTCTTCCTTTCGATTCTCTGAGTTTTGATTCAAGGCCAGTACCCGCGTCTTCTGTACTTTCTGCTGATTTTTTCTGCAGCGGCATTTCCGGATCATTATTTCCTGCGCTGTTTTGTTCCAATGCTGTCGGACTTTCAAAAGCCCGTTGTGTCTGTATTGAGGAGATGCCGTTATTCATGCGCATCGCCTGTATACCGTTATCCTTTTCTTTTTCTTTCGTTTGTAACTGCTGGGAATTATTCAGCTGCTTCACTACATGATCAGCGGTATTGTCGGCTTCCTGCTCATATTTGTCCCCTGACGGATGAACTTTGAGTTTTGGCTGGACTGGATTAATATCGCCAAAAAAAGGGCTTGTGTTTTTACTTGATCCTAAAAAAGAGTTCCCGTTTTTTTTATCCGGATCAAAAGAATCCTCTCTCGCTTTTGCGAAGAATGCGTTGCCATCATTGGATTGATGACGATTTGCACCAGTGGAGGTTTTTTGCTCGGATGATTTCATTAGATATGTTGGCCTGTTTATTTACGCATAGCTGCCTTTGCAATTTTTTGAATCTTACAAGGTGTCGATTTTGTGCGTATGCGATAACTGATACCAAGAGAATACTGGATATTGAAATTCCCGCCCGCACTGTAACCGCTAAATCCATAGTGTCCTTTTATTTCTGCCCTCAATGCAAAGGAATTTAAGATATCAGGTGATGAAACAAAAAGTCCTATGCCACCGTTCAACGCAAAGCTGTTATCGGAGCTTGTAAATCCATTAAAAAGCAAGGCACCTGCGCCTGCAGTCAGATAAGGCGAAACATTTCTGTTATTGAAATAATAGAGGCCATTGAGATTTACATTGTATACTGTTCCGGTTTTTTTGCTCAAATCTTCGGTAAACGTAAAACCGAATTCTGCTTCCAGTCCCCAATGCGGATGCAAATTATATCCTCCCCGGATATTGAATCCATTTCCATCTTTTACAGGAAGATCTGAATCAAAATCCAGGCGGTGAAACATCGCACTGAAAAAAGTTTTGTACTGTACTGAATTACCATACCTTGTTTGATCAACGCCATCCGCAATGCCATCGTTATCGCTATCGGTGTCGATCACGTTGGGAAGTCCGTCGCAATCGAAATCTCCGGATGGCTCTTTACCATCTATGATTCCATCATTGTCACTATCCGGATCAAGTTGATTTGGTATGTTATCATTATCATCATCTCCCTGGACCTCGTCCGGATCTTTCAAACCATCGTTGTCCTGATCACCGGTAACAGCAATTGCAACATTTGTTGTAGTGACTACTTTAGCTGATCCCGAACAAGCATCTCCCGGGTAAATTGCAGTAGTTGTCCACTCACCTCCTTCTATCACGATAAAGTCATCTTCATAACATCCACCTGCGTCGGTTGTAACTATTTTGTATATGGGGTTACCAGAAGGATCCTGATATACAATGGTTATTTTTTCATTGGCACGCACAGGATTAGTACATCCCTTAATTATCAAAGTGGCACATTCCCCGGCTTTTTCTTTTCCGTTCTTTTTCCAGATTTCCTGGTATTGATTAAGCAATTTTCCATAATCATTTTGACCGTCCTGATTCCCGTATCTTATCAATGTATCGCCCGTACATTTCATTACACTGCTGGCGATTGTCAGATTTGTTTTCTGACGAAGCCTGACATAGGTCATAATTCCTCCCAGGGGCGTAAGGGTATGATCTGACGGCATGGAAGCACCGATCTGCAAAGGAAAGTCGGTACAGTTTGAAAAATTAACAGGTACTTCTATGCGCATATCTATTTTCTTTTCTTGTTTAGCATTCAGCGTTACTTTATCAGGTGTTAATTTAAATTGCCATTGATCAGGAATATTTTGTGTATTAAATAAAATGAGCCTCGGTTTTTCGTCAGGATTTGATACATAAAACGTGTAGTCAATCGGAGGAAACGGACTTGCCGATCCATCTAAAATAAAACCAGTGTTTTTTTGAGCCTCTTTGTTACCCGATCCTGCCCCGGGAGTTACGGGGATTATTTTAACGTATAAACAATAGTGGGATGTTGGTGCAGCAAGGGCACTTATTAATGTTGGCCCCCACGAAGTGCCTTCAATAAATTTCAGATTCAGGATTGCCGATACTTTGTGTTTAGTGGTCCCTGCAGGGATACTGGCAAAAACAGAAGCGAATGTGGTTCGTGATAAATCCGCAACTCCTGATACCGCCAAACGGCTGATACTAAATTCCACAATTACATCGGCTGTAAAAGAACCGGCGCTGGTAGTTATATATGCGTTTACTCTGGTGTCCACATCGCCGGCGATTAATCCCTGCACTTCTGTATTGGTCGCGTTACAGGCTGCACCTTTGCATGCCGGAATTACCGTTTCAATATCAGGGCTGGTCCACCCTGTTGTACCCGCGTTAATGGTGACATCATATGTATTAACAGGTGCTGTATAAGATAATACTACAGCATATTGATCTACACCACTAACGGTGGATTTCACACAACTTTTGATAGCCCATCCCGATTGCCCGATATTTTTAACAGTAGTACCATTATTCGGGTAAGAAAACTGGAAAGCTGCACCAGGGTCAAGGTCCTCCCACTTCATATTTTGCCCTACTCCGTCCTTTATTTCTTTGTTGGCATAATAGACTATGAGATCGTTTGGCTGAATGCTTGGCACATCATCTTTTGAAGGATCAGCAGGGCGTGCCTCGATCCAGATATAGGTATGCTCACCACCAAGAGTTGTACTACTGTTATCTAACCCAAGTACAATGGCAACTGGTCTGCTTTCACCCGGTGCCCAACTACTTACAGGTATTATTGTTTTTGTTATGGAACTGACCGTGGTGTTATCTATAAATTCGACCGAAGGTGAATTTGCAGTTCCGATCCAATCAGGATTCGGCGTTTTACGCATAAACTTACCCGCAGTTAATGGATGTATATTCTTTAAGTTGTTTACACCCGCCGGAGGTATAGCCATTATATCATAATCAATTGGTGTGACACTTTGATTTACAACACCAAGAACCGGATCAAACAAAGTAAGATCGTTCAGATCGAACTGATGACCGACTCCGTGTGCAACGACCTTCCAGCCTGCATCTCTCGTATGAATAGATACACCAAGTGTTATTTTACCACCGCCAGGCTTGTCGTAAGTTAGTGAAGGTACCGCCCAGTATCCCGAAGGACCAATGTCTGAATTTGAAGTTGTGTTAAGAAATAATATCAGATGTTTAATATGATCTAACTCGGTAGCGTTTACAGTTAATAATTTATTTATCACCTCCTGCGCTAACGACACCAATGGAATTGTTGGAAGTGCAGGTGATGTTGGATTCGGATTATTATAAAAGGTAAAATTATTCAAAAGTTGAGCGGGTGCATTTGATGCGCCGACACGCGGGAACGGATTGAATATAGCCTGACCAAAACTGGCTCTTGATAACCAGTTTTTAACATCAGCCATTTTGATCATTGGCTCATCGGCCGGAATCCATGCCGGACCTCCGCCAACAGGATCAACTTTTACTACCAAAACATTTTTCTGGCAATTGGGATCTATCATAAATGTTCCCCCGGCTACACCAGTATGCGCACCGCCGCCGGTTTCTGTTGCAGTTAATGTGAATGGGAATGTTCCTGAAGTGGCAGCAACAAGGGATATTCCGTTTCCCAAACCTCCACTTATCGTTGCTGTTCTGATTTGTAGAGCTGGCGGAGCTGCCGGGTCAGTAACTACAATCTCAGCGGGTGCTGAATTGATAACAAAATTAGCCGGGAGAGCGACGCCGTTACCTGCCAATGAAAGAGCATAAGTCTTAGGTCCCGTTCCAATAGGGAGATTGTCACTGACTGTAATATTATAACCCGGAAATGTCTCTCCGGCAGCAATACAATCAAACACAGATGTCCTTGTTAAATTGACTGTGATGGCAAGCTCCACACCAATACATGATTGACTTAATGAGTTAAAAGCAACTTCAATGTCATTAGCCCCATTTGCCTGTATTGCAAAGCCTCCGGAAAAAGGCGATGTTGATCTCAGTGTTATGGTAAAAGTATTTGAAGCTGGTCCCGGGTGTGTATAAGAAGTACCCAAATCAGGGTCCGGTATGAGAATGATGTCTGCGCCTGCAACCTGCATTCGAGGTGAGGGAGGAAAACCGGGAGCACCGAAAATAGCGCTGGGATATACTTTCCATAATGCTGGCCCGCCTTGATTGGTAAATGTAACGGTCGCTTCACAATTACCCGGCCCGCTTGAATTGTAAAGCACAAGTGTAGGGCTTGTTATCTCCGGATGGTTACTATAATCAATGGTAGATGCATGCTTGCCTGGTCCGGTCATTACAGCTCTTATTTGTGCGTCGACCCTTTGTATCGTTGTTAACAATACCAGTATCAAAACACAGTTGGTGATATATTTTTTCATATACATAGGTTTAAGGTTATTTACCAATTGACATATAAAGGAAATTGCATCCAGGGAAGTTTTATTACAGAAAAACTCCAGGGAATAGACCCAAGTAAAATATCAGTGGTCTTGTATTCGATCCAAAGCTGCCACTGCCCGTCTTTAAAAAGCAACCTGCCTTGTCGTTGCAAAAAAGTTTCCTGTACAGCATCAGGCGACGAATTTTTTAATCCTTCCCAATGATGAATTATATTTTGCAATAACTCTGCGCATTCAGTCCGTGCATTCTGAGGTATATCACTGATGCGATATCCCGGCCATTCCGGAGATCGTCCACATAGGATCTTATTTAAAACCAGATGATATTCTTCTTCATCCCATTTATCCGTGATTACCAATTGCAATAACTGTATACCCAGCGATGCATCAATATCGTCCAGGTTGTCATTTGTTTTTATGCCAAACTGTTCAAAAAAAAGTTCGATGAATGGAGCAAGTAAGACTATACCGGCATTTTCGATATATATTTCATTATCGCCGGTGGTTGGGATCATTTCCTTCCGTTCAATATTTATTTCGCTTTTATTTATCGGAAGCGTAGCATTTTCTTTATTCGTTTTCAATTCTTTTTCTAAATAGCCTTTATCACCTTCATTTTTTTCGGATTTCTCCGGCATTTTCTTTTCCACAACTTTATTATCCACCTGATCTTTTCTGCTTGTGTTAATACTTGCCAATGCAGCCACTATTATTTTATTCAGTGCCAGAGGAACTGCTCCCTGTTGATTTCCCTGAATATGAAACAGGCGGGGGAATCGTGCAAGGTTATCTATCAGTGTTAACATATCTGTGTAATGCCCTTTTTCGAAAATGGTCGTCAGGGATATTCTCAGGAATGAATCGGTTAACTGTCCGGCGATCCACTCTATAATATATTTTCTAACAGAATCGGGTGTGCGGGAAAAAAGGATATTCCATTTTATTAATTGGGCTTTTTCATACCAAACGCGGTGATGATTGTGTGAATCAGCAATCACTTCTTCGATCAGTTTAACCGATATTTTAATAAATGAATTAAGAGGTTCAGGCTTTTTTTGAATCAAGATGTCTTTTACCTCCTGGTGGAATTCCGGTGAAAATTGCCGGGTCCATCTTTGCATGGCATACGGATTCTGGTAAACAGCTTGCGCAAGTGAGTAAAGAAAACTCTCTGAACTCGGGATACATTCTATTATTTT
>JAATGW010000001.1 GCA_015654495.1 Chitinophagales bacterium | reverse complement strand
AATTTTTACAGGCCTCATCATTCTCACCTTGTAAACCTTGCTGAAGTAAAGGAATTTATCCTCGGCGATGGAGGCTACCTGGTAATGAAAAATAAGATGAAAATTCCTGTTTCGAAAAATAAGAAAGATGAATTGATGAACCAGCTGATGTAAATCAGATACGACTATTGTTTCACTCACGCAAAAGGCTCTTTTGATCAAATTCACTTTATCCATGGGTTTTTATAGTAGAATTTTGTACCGGAACGGCCTGCTTGTGGCTGACGATCCGGTTACTGAAATGTGAATTATGGAGTATAGGGAATTAATAAAGACAAAGGATGGAAGAGAAATGATGATCAGCATTTTCAGACCTGAATCTGAAAACAATCATATGATTGTGATCGGTCAGGGCGCGATGATGGAACAGTCTTTATATAACAATTTTGCAGATTTTCTGGCAGGCTCGGGATATACCATAATCTCATTCAGTTACCGCGGTTTGGATAAGCCGGAATGGCTGATGAAAAAAAAGGCAGAGGTGAGTATCATGCATTGGGCAATGCAGGACCTTGATGCGGCTTTATTATTCGCGCGGCACCGGTATCCTGCTAAAGAGCTTATATTTTTGGCTCATGGCCTGAGTGGTGAAATTGCCGGTATTTCAGCAGCCAGCACTTATATCAACAGGATGATCATGATCAGTTCCGGGCTAACCTGTTCCCGCCTGAGGCCTTTACGTATACGGATACTGCTTTTCCTGATGAAAAGGATTTTACCTGTTTTGATTTTTCTGTTCGGCTATTACCCCGGAAAAAAGCTACGTTACCTTACAGATTTGCCAGCCGGAGTAATCAGGGAGTGGTCAAGTTGGTGTAGTAATGAAAACGGCTTGTTCGATGATTTCCCTGATAACAACTACTGCCGGTTAAGGATTCCTGTGTTGAGCATCAGTTTTGCCGGCAATCCATTTTTGCCGGAAGCAGCTATACGTGCTTTACTGAGTCGCTATTCAAATGCTAATATCCGGTGGGTAAATCTTCCTAAGACTTCATTGAAAAATACGGGCAATGATGAAAATGCATTCTTTGCTTCGGAAGAGCCCGCAGAGTTTTGGAACCTTATACGCGTTTGGCTTGAATCAGAAGCAAGTTATAACGGCTATTTTAATCAACAGGAGAAAATGTTACCATAGATCAGGGCTAAGAATCCGGAAAGAGACCTGGCAACCTTATGCTAACTTCCCTGTGCAAGAGGAATCCTGAAACTGAAAACCGCACCGTGGCCGGATTTGTTTTCGGCTTTAATGCTTCCATTCATTGCTTCAATAAAATCCTTTGAAATGGCAAGCCCCAAGCCATTGCCTGGTTGCGTATTTCCTGGTGCTTTGAAATAACGTGTAAAAATATGATTTATATAACCGTGCTCAATACCTGGCCCTTCATCTTCCACCGACATTACAAGGTTTTTATCATCGGATTTTATTCTTATCAGAATCATTCCCTCTCTCGGAGAAAATTTAACCGCATTCGATAAAAAATTATTCAATACCCAAATGAGCTTTTCGTGATCGCCTTTCACAGTGGTGTTGGACTCATTGATCGTTTCAATACGGATATTTGTTTCTTCTGCTGCTTTTTCAATTGTGTCAATTGCCTGCGAAACAATAACAGCAGGATCCACAGTTTCAGTCCTGATTTCAATTTTCCCTGATTCAACCTGGGCCATATTCAGCAATTCGCTGAGGATCTTCAGCATCCGTTTGTTGTCGTCTTTTAAGTGGTTAATGATATTCAGTTGCTCTCCTGATAAAGTTCCGATACGCTCATCCTCAAGTAATTTGAGCCCGAAATCTGATGAGGCCAGGGGCGTTTTCAACTCATGTGAAATAGTAGCTATAAAATTTGTTTTTGCAACATCGAGTTCTTTAAAAGAAGTGATATTTTTTATTATGATCATCTTATTACCAGAACCATCTTTCTGACGAATATCAAGAATTTCTTTATTGAAATAGTTTTCGCGGTTGCTGACAACAATTTTAAACGGAGCCTGGCTTTTGTCCTCCATCAAAAATCTGAAAAGATCGTTTTCTGATTTCAGGTCATCAGCAGAATGTCCTACAATGTCGCCGGACTGCAGTCCGAGTAATTGCAGTGCCTGGTCATTTGCAAAAAGAATCCTGTTTTTGTCATCGATGCCAATACTTGCATCCTGCAAGCTGTTGATTACAGCTTCTGCACGACTCTTTTCAAAAAGAATCTTGTTCAGGTTACTGCTTTCGAAATATTCGAGCCTCGCAGCCATGGAATTGTATGCATTGGCCATCTGACCGAATTCGTCCTTCTGTTCGAGCTGAATCCTGTACTTATAGTTTTTTTCTTCTATCTGCCGTATAGCTTCAGTCAGCTTCCGGATAGGATTTGTGATGATAAAAGGAAAATTATAGCTGAAGGTTATGGCGATAATGAAAATGACGGTAGCAATTATGGTGAGGTAGCGCAAGGCTTTTTCAGCTGTTGCTTCGGCTTTTTTATTTTTAGTTTCGATCGCCGCCATATTCAGGCGAATGATCTCCCTGATCTTATTCTTAATGGATAGTATGTTTTCAGTAGTATAATCTGGTGAATCAATTATTTTTAAAGATTCAGCCAATGAAGCGGTTAGTTCTTTTTCACCAGGCTCAGTGACGTTCTTGTCCTGTGCTTTTACATTTGCCTTAATAGCGGCAATTGATTTTTCCCTGTCAATCGCCAGGCTATCGATAGATGAAAGCAATCGCTGACAGTATTCAACGGATTCATAATTATTGGCGAGGATTGCCTTTGCATCATTTTTTAACTGAACAAGGTAGTAAATTCCTATTCCACCTGAAATCAGTAATAACGAAAACAGGAATATGGTGCCGGCCCTTATTTTGCTTTTTACGGTAGTCATGACAGAATTACTAAATCGATATCTTTTCTGCTCAAAGTTTTTAACAGCTGATAAAAAACGCCGGTTTTGAAAATTGTCCTGAAAATGTTCAGATGCGGTTTGCCAAGACAGATGGTTGTGATTTCTTTTTCTTCCACTACTTTTAAAATGGCGTCTGCTATACGATCATGTTTCAGTTGAATAACTTCCGCTCCGAGTTCGGTTGCATTTTTAAAGTTATTGATTAAATGACGTTGTGCGGCGAGCCTTATTTTGTTTACTGACTCCCCTGGCGTTTGTACATACAACACATACCAGGTACTGTTGTAGTAGGAAGCAAGCCGGGCAGTTTTCCTGATAATACGCTGGGCAATTTCGTGATTTGTGGAAATGCAGGCGAGGAGATGTTCGTGGCGGAAGTTCAGTTTTTTGGATATGATCTCGTGATCAACTTTTCTTTCCACCTGCCCCGCCACTTCTTTCAGTGCAAGCTCACGGAGTTGCAGAATTTTCTCGGGTTGGAAAAAATTGGTGAGGGCTTGCTGAACTTTCGAATGGTCGTAAATTTTTCCTTCTTTCAACCTTTTGATCAGTTCTTCAGCAGTAAGATCAATATTAACCACTTCATTTGCTAACAGGAGCATTTTGTCCGGAATCCTTTCTTTTACTTCTACTCCGGTAATCAGCTTAACATCTTCATTAATACTTTCGATATGCTGGATATTAACGGCGGTGATTACATCCACGCCTGCATTTAATATATCGAGAACATCCTGCCAGCGTTTTTCATTTTTACTTCCCGGGATATTGCTATGTGCGAGTTCGTCCACTATTACAACTGACGGATGCAACAATAAAATTGCCGCTACATCCAGCTCTTCAAGTCTTTTCCCTTTATAAAATACTTCTCGTCGTGGAATCACCGGTAATCCCGCTATAAGCGCTTCTGTTTCTTTGCGTTTATGTGTTTCTACATAACCGATCATGATATTTATGCCGTCTTTATACAGCGCATGTGCATCCTGAAGCATCCGGTAAGTTTTCCCGACACCTGCACTCATGCCGATATAAATTTTCAGCTTTCCACCTGTTGAGAGATTAACAGCAACGTTGTCGGAATTTGATATGGTAGATTCGGGATTCATTAAAATGATACTGCAGTTGAAAAGGTGATTGAAGTATTGTTTTTAGCTGTTTCATCTCCCTTTATAAATATCGGGTCTTTTGCCAGCAATGTTCTTACTTCAAGTCGAATTGCTACCGATTTCGCCGGCATATGATCGATGTTCAGCGAATATCCGCTTACAGAAAATCCGTTGGGGCTGTTTACCTGGATTATTACAGCATTTGCATCCCTGTAATATTCTGCACGGGCTGCAAATGCCCATTGGGCTGATGGTTGATATCTTAGAATAGCAATCGGGCTATACCATTGATACCATGATGACCCCGGTTTTGGTTGTCGTTCCAGTCCATAATCCAGCCCCAATGTTAATCCCCAGAAATTATTCAGAGAAATAACAGAATATAAGTTTTGAAAGATCCGGTATTGACCCGTACTATCTGGATGATCGGTGCCGAAAAAACTGCTATGATTGATCAGCACAGAAGGGGAAGGTTTAAATGTTACCTGTGTTCCAAATGCCGGCTTGTCAATTCCATCGGGCTTTTTAATTCTCTGCCAGCCATTCAGAATCATTCCGCTGAAAAACCATTTCTCATTTTTAGTTGAGTAAGAGAGTTTTGCACCCGTTTCATAGTAAGGTGAATTTTCAGCGGCAATGCTCCGGGTAAGCGTCCAGCAGTCCTTGCTGATTGCTGATTCAAAACCAATATGAGAAGGCATAATCCCGATATCAAACCAAAGATTTTGTTTTTTACTTAGTTTAATTCCGGCAGAAGCTTCAAAGATATTTTTCAGCACCCCGGGTTCTGATGAATAATTGGCGTTGATATAAGTACCCGCTGCCAGTGCAAGATTTGCGCGCAGCCTTTCACCCGATACACTGCCTTTAAGGTACCCGAGATTGAGATTGAATTCATTGCTGCGGCTATGGCTGTAAAGAAACGGCGGCTTGTTGTGATCAACCGGTTTATTGAAGTCATATGAATAGTAAAGTTCAGCATATGCGTTCCAGTTGACCGTGATCTTATTTTCTTCCTGTGCACGAATCTGAAATACAGCACAGGTGATGATAACAGTAAGTGCTATGTTTTTCATACGGGTGCTATTTCAACTTATCCAGTGCAACATTGAGCAGAAGCACGTTGACTTTTGCCGGAGATACAAAACCTTTTTCCGTTTGTTGAGCAATAAAAGATCTTAGTTTTTCTTCTGAAATGTTTCTGACGGTAGCTATCCTCTTCACCTGAATAAGAGCACTTGCCGGTGAGATATGCGGATCAAGTCCACTGCCACTTGCAGTGACCATTTCAGCAGGAATTTCTTCACGTTTCAGACCGGGATTATGCGCTAGCAAACTGTCGATCCTTTCCTGAACTGTTTTCAGATAATCGGGGTTAGAAGGTCCTTTGTTACTACCGGCACTTCCATCAGCATGATAATTCACCGCTGAAGGCCTTCCCTGGAAATACTTATCGTCACGGAACTTCTGGCCGATCAATTCGTATCCAACTGTTTTTCCATCAACAATTACTTTTTTTCCATTTCCAGCATTGTCCGTCATTTTACCTGCCAATGCAATAAGCGCAGGGTATAATACAGCGAGTATCACCAAAAGCACCAATGTGAGTTTTAATGATATCATCAGATTCTTTTTCATGTTAATTCATTTTTTTAGGTCAGATGAACATTGCAATAATCAAATCAATCAGTTTGATTCCGATAAAAGGTATAATCACGCCGCCGATACCATAAATCAGGAGGTTCCTACGCAAGAGGGCGCTCGCTCCTATTGGTTTGTACTGAACGCCTTTCAATGCGAGTGGAATCAGCAGCGGAATTATGATTGCATTGAAGATGACTGCAGAAAGAATTGCGCTGGCCGGGCTTTTCAGATGCATGATATTTAATGCCTGTAATGCAGGAATCGAGGCGATAAATAGTGCGGGTACAATGGCAAAGTATTTTGCAACATCATTCGCAATACTGAATGTGGTAAGTGTACCCCTGGTGATGAGCAGTTGTTTGCCGATTTCAACTATCTCAATCAGTTTTGTAGGATCGTTATCAAGATCAACCATATTTCCGGCCTCTTTTGCAGCCTGAGTGCCACTATTCATCGCAACACCTACATCTGCCTGCGCCAGTGCAGGAGCATCATTGGTACCATCACCCATCATAGCCACCAGTTTCCCTTCGCTTTGTTCTTTCCGGATATAATTCATTTTATCTTCCGGTTTTGCTTCGGCAATAAAATCATCCACTCCCGCAACCCCGGCGATATATTTTGCTGTGAGAGGATTATCACCCGTTACCATCACCGTTTTTACACCCATTTTTCTGAGACGTTGAAATCTTTCCTGGATGCCCGGTTTGATGATGTCCTGCATTTCAATTACACCAATTATTTTTTCGTTTTCGATAACAACAAGCGGAGTGCCACCATTGATTGCAATTCCATCGACGATCGATTTAACTTCGGGGACAACCGTATTCCCTGCTCTCTCTGCTATCATTTTAATCGCATCAAAAGCGCCTTTACGGATACGCATACCCTCCATATCAATTCCGCTGCTGCGCGTTTCTGCAGTAAAAGGAATAAACACCGGATTTTTTAATGATGCAGAAGAGGGGTTCAATCCTGACAATTCAACGATCGATTTTCCTTCGGGTGTTTCATCAGCAACCGAGCTCAGCGCAGCAGCTTTAATGAGGTCTTTTTCAAGGATGCCAGGCGCCGGGTGAAAGCGGGTAGCCTTGCGGTTTCCTATAGTGATAGTTCCGGTTTTATCAAGCAACAGTACGTCAACATCACCCGCAGTTTCCACGGCCTTACCGCTTTTTGCAATCACATTGGCGCGCAATGCCCTGTCCATTCCCGCAATACCAATCGCTGAAAGCAAACCTCCGATCGTTGTTGGGATCAGGCATACAAAAAGCGATATGAAAGCAGCAATGGTAATAGGTGTTTGCGCATAATCAGCGAAGGGTTTCAGCGTAACACATACAATAAGAAACATCATGGTGAATGCTGCCAGTAAAATAGTGAGCGCTATTTCATTTGGAGTTTTCTGCCTGTTAGCGCCTTCTACGAGTGCAATCATTTTATCCAGAAATGTTTGTCCCGGCTCGGTAGTGACTTTAACCGTGATTTTATCAGAAAGTACTTTGGTACCTCCTGTAACGGACGATTTGTCTCCACCGGCTTCACGAATCACTGGTGCAGATTCACCGGTGATAGCTGACTCGTCAATCGTTGCAATGCCCCTTATGATTTCTCCATCCATGGGAATGATATCACCTGCTTCGCATATAAACCGGTCGCCTTTCTGCAATTGGGAAGAGGGGACCTCTCTGATTTCATCAGCGAACATATCGCCCAGGGAAAAGATTTTCTTTGCAATGGTGTCTTTGCGTGTTTTTTTCAGGCTTTCTGCCTGGGCCTTTCCCCTTGCTTCGGCAATTGCTTCAGCAAAATTGGCAAACAAAACGGTTAGTAATAGAATGATAAATATGGTAATATTATAACCGAGTGACCCCTGCGATCTGTCGCCGGTAATTATTGAATATAAAACAACCGCTAACATCACCATGGTACCAATTTCCACGGTAAACATT
>JAATGW010000005.1 GCA_015654495.1 Chitinophagales bacterium | reverse complement strand
TGTCGACGAAGTTGTTCAACTGATGCCTGAATATAAAAAAGCAATGGGTGATATGGCCCAGTTCGACAGTTCACTGCAGATCAATTATGCAGGAACAGTGCAGGAACTTAATCGTCTCGACAGCGTGATTAAGGCCGACTCACTGAAATGGTCACCTGCTGTTAAAAATGCACAGAAAGACAAAATGAAAAAACTTCAGGTTGATCTCCAGGGTTATGAACAATCATATCAGTAGCAGATGCAGGCAAAACAGGAAGAACTGCTTACACCTGTAGCCCAGAAAGCCAACGCCCTTATCAGCGAGGTAGCAAAAGCAAACGGGTTCAACTATGTGTTCCGTAAAGAAGCATT
Source organism: Chitinophagales bacterium (assembly GCA_015654495.1). GTDB lineage: Bacteria > Bacteroidota > Bacteroidia > Chitinophagales > Chitinophagaceae > Pollutibacter. Next base: position 7,803 of record JAATGW010000005.1, on the reverse strand, counting down.
GCTTGTTTTCCCTGATGCCGATGATCTTTTACCACTGGTTAAGAAGAAACTCGGTGGAACTGCGGTTACTCCAACAAAGCCAGCAGGTATAAAATAGTAATTTCAACCTCGATTATATTCTTGAAGCCAGGCTTGCCTGGCTTTCTTTTTGGGAATGAGCGCAAGGTGCTAGTTTTGCAAAAAAGTCCGATGGCAGAAATTTCGCAGGCAGGAGCGATAGGTATATTCGATTCAGGCTATGGCGGTCTCACCGTGATGAAGGAAATCGTGAAAGCGTTACCGGAATATGACTATATCTATCTTGGTGATAATGCGCGCGCGCCATATGGGACCAGATCCTTTGAAACCGTTTACCGGTATACATTGGAATGTGTCCAATGGTTTTTTGAAAAGGGCTGCCCTCTTGTAATCCTCGCCTGTAACACAGCATCGGCAAAAGCGCTGAGAACTATTCAGCAAAATGATTTACCACGCATTGCTCCTGAAAAAAGAGTGCTGGGTGTTATCAGACCAACTGCAGAAGTAATTGGTAACTATTCAGCAACAGAAAATATTGGTATTCTGGGAACCAACGGAACCGTGCAGTCGGAATCTTATCGGATTGAAATCAGCAAATTTTTTCCTGACGCATCGATATACCAGCAGGCATGCCCGATGTGGGTACCCATTGTTGAGAACAGCGAATATGACCAGGAAGGCGCTGATTATTTTGTAAAAAAATCAATCGATCAGTTAATGGATCAGTCCGGTAAAATCGATACTATTTTGCTTGCCTGTACACATTATCCTTTGCTGATGCCCAAAATTTCAAAGTATAAGCCGGAGAATGTAAAGATTATTTCCCAGGGTCATATCGTGGCATTAAGCCTGAAGGACTACCTGAACAGACATTCTGAAATGACTGATCGTTTGAAAATCAATAAAACTGAAGGCGAAAGACATTTTTATACCACGGATTCCACGGAGGATTTTGACCGGCATGCAAGTCATTTTTATGGCCGGGAAATTCAGTCGCATCATGTCGAAATCCAGCACACGGGCAGTTTCACGGCCATAAAAACAGTTGAAACAAATTAAAGAACACTGCTTTCCTTCCCGATTATTTCCTTACCTTTGCCGTCCTTTCACAGATTTGCGGGTGTGGTGACCTGTAAATGATTGAAACCAGAACCGCTTCTCCCGGTTCGTATTTCAGAAACAGTGAAAAAGTAAAAATTATGAAACGTACATTCCAACCGCATCGTCGTCGCCGTAAAAGCGTTCATGGATTCCGTAAACGTATGGAAACTGCGAATGGCCGAAAAGTATTGTCCAGCAGGCGCAGGAAAGGCCGTAAGAAACTGACGGTTTCCAGCGAGAACAAGCAGAAATAATCAGCGGTATCAACTGAAAATATTGCATAGCTCCGGCCATTCGCCAGGAGCTATTTTTGTTTGCAGGAACAAACAGCAGCTTGAAAAAGAAATTTACACTCGGAGCATCAGAAAGACTGAAAAGCAGGAAAGCTATCGGCGAGCTGTTTCGCAGTGGCAGAAGGCTGGTTAGTGCGCCACTCATGATCTATCATCAGGTTGAAGACCTGAATCTCTCAAACACCGGATCGGGTGGTCTTATTCAGATGGGCGCAGGAGTCAGCAGTAAACATTTCAGGCATGCGGTAGATAGAAACCGGATTAAAAGAATGATCCGGGAAGCCTACCGCACCCGGAATCAGGATTTAAAGAATTTGCTTCAGCTTGAAAATAAAAAGCTGATCCTGTTTTTTATTTATTCAGGAAAAGAGCTTCCGGTATGGGCGGAGCTTGCTTCCCGAATGGACCTAATTTTGCAGCAGCTGATGAACTCAGTTTCAAAGAAATGAACGATCACAACGCAAAAACATTTTTTCAGAATCTGCTCAGGATAATTGCCTATCCTTTCATCCTGATAATAAGACTATATCAAATCCTCATTTCACCCATACTTGGCCCTAAGTGCCGTTTTCAACCCAGTTGTTCTTCCTATGGAATCGAGGCCCTGAAAAAACATGGGCTTATTAAAGGGAGCTGGTTAACTATCAAAAGAATTGCCCGCTGCCATCCATGGGGAGGAAGCGGTTATGATCCTGTACCATGACGCGGCTGACAGACAGAAATAATAAAAACCGAAAGCTGAGCGATAGCGAAGCTCTGCAGTCATTTTTTATAAGAAAATATGCTGAATATAATCAGCCTTCTTTTATAAAGGCTGATCCCATTTCAGTTCCGCATAATTTCAGCCTGAAACAGGATATTGAAATTGCCGCTTTTTTTGCGGCCATTTTTTCCTGGGGAAACCGCAAAACAATCATCGGCAAGTCAAAGGAATTAATGGCCCTGATGGACAATAGTCCTTTCGATTTTATCATCAATCACCAGGAAGCTGATTTGAAGCCTTTGATAAATTTCAGGCATCGCACTTTTAACAATGAAGACCTTTTTTATTTTATTGAATTTCTTCAATCACATTATACCGGATTGATTTCGCCTGATACAGTTTCAAATTATAATAATCCGGATCAAAAAAGAGAACCGACGCTGGAAACCGCTTTTACCATCGGGCTCTCCCCTGGCGATCAGGATATTTATACAGGTCTGTCTAATTTTTACCGGTATTTTTTTTCGCTAACCGATGCACCGCGAAGAACCCGAAAACACATTTCAACTCCTGAGAAAAAATCAGCCTGTAAACGTCTGAATATGTTTCTGCGATGGATGGTAAGATCTGATGCAAACGGGGTCGATTTCGGATTCTGGAAAAATATCAGTCCTGCACAGTTGATATGCCCGCTCGATGTACATGTAGCCAGGGTTGCAAGGAGATTTAATCTTTTAAAAAGGCCGGGTACAGACTGGCTTGCAGCACTTGAACTAACGGAGAGCCTCAGGCGACTTGATGCCTATGATCCCGTAAAATATGATTTTGTTCTGTTTGGGCTTGGTGCTGAAGAAAGATTCTGACAGGGTATTTTCATATTATACCAGGACTAATAACTTTTAATACGCGGCGCTTTCCGTGATTCCAACCTTTCCCAAAACACCTCCGAGGTTTATGCCGGACGGCGGAAGGGCAGAAACTGATTCAATACACCGGGGTTTTTCATGGTATCAGCAAGTGCCGCATGCTCAGGATCTGTTCCCATCAGAATTTTCTTTACAGGTGCCTCCATTTTTTTTCCGCTTAGAGTATATGGTATAGCAGTAACCTGAAATATAGCGTCAGGTACATGACGCGGGCTGTACTGAGAGCGGAGTTTCGAATTGATGTTTTTTTTCAGGTTGTCGTTCAAAATAATTCCTTCCCTGAGAACGACAAAAAGCGGCATGAAAAAACGGCCTCCTTTTTCTTCCACACAAACAACCAGGCTGTCTGCCACTTCGGGATTGCTTTCAACTGAACTGTAAATTTCGCTTGTGCCTATCCGTACGCCATCCCGATTGAGTGTTGCATCTGAACGGCCGTATATTATCACTGAGCCTTTCGATGTAACCGAGATCCAGTCGCCATGACGCCAGATACCCGGATAATTTTCAAAGTAGCTGCTGAAGTAACGCTTATTTCCCTCATCATTCCAGAAGAAAACCGGCATACTGGGCATAGGCTCAGTTATTACCATTTCCCCAAGCTCATCACGAACGGGAATACCTTTTTCATCCAACGCCTGCAAAGCGCAGCCAAGCAAACGGCATTGTATTTCTCCAGCATATACCGGGAGTAGTGGATTGCCTCCAACAAAGCAACTGCAGATATCTGTTCCCCCGCTTAATGAAATCAGCCACACATCTTTTTTTATATGCTGGTATATCCACTCAAATGTTTCCGACGGCAAGGGCGATCCGGTGGATCCGATTGTGCGGAGTTCAGGAAAACTATTTTCTGAAAATTGCAACCCAGCCTTCATGCAGGCAATATAAAATGCCGCGCCGCCACCAAAATGATTAATTCCCGCTTCGCGGGCATAGCTCCAGAGCACTTTCAAATCAGGATATGAAGCAGAACCCTCATATATTACGAGCGTAGTTCCGGCGAGCAAAGAGGCTAAGGAATAATTCCACATCATCCATCCGGTAGTGGAATACCAGAAATATTTTTCTCCCGGCTTTACATCCTGGTGCAGAGTGATTGCTTTCAGATGTTCCAGCAAGCAGCCTCCTGCCGAATGTGTGATCGCTTTTGGTTTTCCGGTTGTACCGGATGAGTACAGAATCCACATCGGCGAATCAAAAGGCATTCTTGTAAATGAAACTGATTGTGCAGGAGCCCGAAGTATTTCTTTCAGGCTAACTGTGCCGGGTACCTGAATTTCTTCATTAAGATATGGGACTAAAACCAGATGATCCAGTCCGGACAGATGTTTTTTCAATTCCAGCATAGCAGGAATCTTATCAAAAGGTTTTCCATTGTATGTATATCCATCTGAAAAAAACAACACCTTTGGTGCAATCTGTTCAAACCGGTCTCTGATACTTGAAACACCAAAATCAGGGGAACAGCTGCTCCAGATGGCTCCAATGCTATTGGCGGCAAGAAATATCATTACGGTTTCGGGAATATTTGGCAAAACTGCACAAACCCTGTCGCCGGCTTTAACACCTTTGGTTTTAAGCCATGCGGCAATTCTGCTCACATCATGCTCCAGTTGACTCCATGATATCTCCAGCAATGATTTGGTTTCAGACTGAAAAACGATTGCCGGAAATTCATCCGTCCTGTTTCTGAAAATATGTTCAGTATAGCTGACGCTGACACCACTAAACCATTTTGTACCAATCATTCCAAAGGGAGGTTTCTGTAATACCTCAGAATAGGAACCTGAATGTATTATCGAAAAATATTTCCAGATACTATCCCAGAAAGCTGCAGGCTCGGTTACTGACCAATTCCATAAGCTCTCATAATCCTTAAACAGGTATCCTGATTCCTTACCCAACCATTGTATATAGAGATGCAGATTGGAAGATTGTTTCAAATACTCAGAAGGAACCCACAATAATTTATTCTCTGAAAGCATAGTTGAAGAGAAGATCGTTGAAAAAGATAACAAAAAAAAACTCTCTTTAAAAAGAGAGTTTCACAACTATTGTCAGAATAAATTGTCTGATCAGAATCTTACACCGAGAGTGATGCCAGCCCTGATACCTAACCATGGACTGGTTAACTTAACAGTTGCGCCATTTGCAGTTACATTAATATCAGTTTTAACGTCAGGAAAGTCGGAGAACTGGTCTTCGAGATCCTGCCTTAAACTTTCTTGTTCTTCCTCAGATAAAGGAGTGCTGGTAACGCCGGCAAAATTCCCCTTTGCTCCGCCATACTGAGGACCGAGAATCCACCAGTCAAGACATATATGTTTCCCCAGTGACCACTGGGCACCAAATAAAATGCCTGCTGAGTTTGAGTTAATTTTTCCGTTTGTTATCACTGTAGCATCTTCATTTGAATCGGTTTCATAGGTGCTCTGCAAATCTTTAAAATCAAAACTTGCAAAACGATAATAAGGAGCGATATAAAATCCGCGACCATATCCTTTTTTACCCAGGTAAAACCTGATTTCAGGTGTAATGGCATAATTGCTTACCCTGATCTTTTCTACCAGTTCCTGTCCGTCCGGATCATCTTCACCGATGGCTTCAAGAATCTTGTTTTTGAAAGGCAAGCCTGATGTAGGCATATATCTCCCGGATATTGCAACAGAAATTGTTTTATTCAAAATCCTTTCGTACTGCAGGGAGTAGTTATTAAAAAAAATTGATGTGAGGTTAAGCTTGATAAGATTTCGTCCGGGATCTTTTTTACCGGAAATCTTTCCGGAGTTTTCTGTAGAATCCGAAGAAGATTGAGCACCGGCACTGAGAGCTAAAGAAAAAGCTGCGAACAGGGCCAGCACTTCGTGTTTGAATTTCATGAGGGATGTTTAAACAGGTTAGTGAGCAAATTAAGCAAATGAAAACGGCTTAAGCCGCTGATTGTTGTTTCACAATTCCAAAAATAAAATAATCAAATTATTTTCGGGTATGCGTCGCTGCTATTGGTGGAATGCTCAGGATCTTGTCTGCAGATATTATCCTCAATGACCTGGCCCGACTGTCAGCCGGGTAAGTTTTTATAGCTTTGATGTAAAATTCTGCTCATGGCGGACCAGTCTTTCAGAAATTTGCAGGAATCGCTGAAGCATCAATGGCCTGCAGTAATTTTTAATACACATACAGAAGCAGATCTGTTAGATGCAATATCGAAAGAGATCAATTTTCTGATACAGCAGGATTTTCCGAAGCTGATACAGCTTCTGTACCGTATCGACGTATCTGAAAAAAAACTCAGGCTTTTATTAGGTGAAAACCAAAATGCAGAAGCCTCACGGATAATTGCAGGAATGATTATTGATCGTCAGAAGCAGAAACTCGCAATGAAAGATCAGCAGTCAGGCGGAAATTCGCAAATACCTGATGATGAAAGGTGGTAAAAAACCAAGGATAACTGATCCTTTCGATTGACTCTATCCGAATCTTCATAAATGACTATTTTTACGCCCCATCAAATCAAAACGGATGAAACTGGTTTCGTATCTGCGCGACGGTCATGATCAGCTTGCTATTCTTACAGAAGGAAAATTGTACAATACAGATCAGTTGCATCCGGAGTTACCCTCTTCGATGATGATGTTTCTGAATTACTGGGATGATTATTATCCAATGGCGTTATCCTGCCTGGCATCGATCAGTGGCGGACGTATCAACAGTACACATGGCCTCCCGCTATCCGCAGGCGAATTACTTGCTCCCGTACCTTATCCTACCAGTTGCAGGGACGCATATGCATTCCGGCAACATGTGGAATCAGCGAGACGTAACCGCGGCGCCGGTATGATTCCCGAATTTGATCAGTACCCTGTTTTCTATTTTACAAATCACCATGGAATACAGGGTCCAGGTGATGTGCTCTGTATGCCTGATCATTTTGAACAACTTGATTTCGAATTAGAGGCTGCGATAGTTATCAACCGCCATGGCAGAAATATACCTGCTGCAATGGCCGATCAGTATATTGCCGGACTGATGATCATGAATGATTTCAGCGCACGCAGGTTGCAGATGGAAGAAATGCTGCTCAATCTCGGGCCTGCAAAAGGAAAAGATTTCGCAACTGCTATAGGACCATGGCTTGTAACTCCTGATGAACTTGAACCTTTCGAAACAGATTGTAAACCCGGTCACGAAGGAAAATCCTGGAACCTTCCTATGTATTGCCGTATTAATGGAGAAACGGTGAGCTCCGGGAATCTCGGAGATATGGACTGGACATTTGCAGAAATTATTGAGCGCGCATCCTACGGAGTAAATCTTGTTCCCGGAGATGTTATCGGAAGCGGTACTGTTGGTACAGGTTGTTACCTCGAATTAAATGGTACCGCGAAACTGAAAGATCCAACCGCCTCCCCTGTATGGCTAAACGAAAATGATGTTGTGGAACTCGAGATCGAAGGGTTGGGAAAACTAACCAATCGGATCATAAGAGAAGATAGTGAGTTTTCAATCCTCCAAAGGAAAAAAAGCTCCTAGTCCAGACAGCACCTGAATCAAGGAAGAAACAATCCTCTGAATTTTAGTATGTTCGAGGAGGTATTACCTGATAATTTTAAGGTAATCTCTCTGTCATTTTTTTTTGCTTAGGAATTATCACTATTAGCCCAACGCAAATGTTAGTGAAAATTAACCTGAACATTTTCTGGTTATATAGTAGTAGAAGGAAGCAGATCAGAAAATTCTTTATGATTGATTTTAGTGT
>JAATGW010000735.1 GCA_015654495.1 Chitinophagales bacterium | reverse complement strand
GTCTGCCTGGGCCTTTCCCCTTGCTTCGGCAATGGCTTCAGCAAAATTGGCAAAGAGTAAAGTGAGTAGTAGGATAAGAAATATAGCCAGGTTATAACCAACAGATCCCTGATCATGCTGATGACTTAATAACGTGTAAGCAACAACGAAGAACATGATCAGTGTCCCCAGCTCCACCGTAAACATGACCGGATTGCGGACCATGAAACGGGGATTGAGTTTGATGAAAGCCTGACCCACTGCCCATTTTACCTGGCCGGGTTCGAATATAGTTTTAGATGATCGGTTCATGATTTGTTAATTATTTTGCCAGTAGTGAAAAGTATTCAGCAATCGGACCCAGTGTTAATGCCGGGAAAAATGATAATGCATTAATGATAAGTATCACTCCGAAGGTCATCACTCCGAATGTTACTGAATCTGTCCGGAGTGTGCCTGGTGAATCGGGAATGAATTTTTTATTTGCGAGTAAACCTGCAATAGCAACCGGAGCAATAATTGGTAGAAATCTTCCCAGTAACATTGAAATGCCGGTTGTTATATTCCAGAAAAAATTATTGTCTGCAAGTCCTTCAAATCCACTACCGTTATTGGCGTTTGATGATGTGAATTCATAAAGCATTTCGGAGAATCCATGATAAGATGGATTATTCAACCATCCTCCCGGTTTAACCGCCCAATCGGCTTCCGGGTAGTGTGCAACCATATAGGCGGCCCAGGCAGTAAAACCCTTAATGAGTAATGATGAAAGAAGCGTTACCAGGGCAGCAATTTTTACTTCCCTGGCTTCAACTTTATGACCCATGAATTCGGGGGTCCTTCCCACCATCAGCCCTGATATAAATACGGCGATGATGATATAGATAAAGTAATTCAGTATCCCTACGCCGCATCCACCGTAGAATGCGTTTACCATCATGCCCAGTAACTGCATCAAACCGGAAATGGCCATACTGCTGTCGTGCATGGAGTTTACAGAGCCGGTAGATATAATAGTGGTGACGATACTCCAGTATGCCGAAAGACCTGCTCCAAAGAGAACCTCCTTTCCTTCCATCGCGCCATTTAACTGTGCGATTCCCATTTTGGTAATTGCCGGATTTCCGCTGAGTTCAGAACTGATGGCAGGTATAAGTAGCAATAGCATACCTGCCGTCATTACTGAAAAAATAACCCAGGAGAATTTTTTTCTTTTTAAGTAGAATCCCATAGCAAAAATCATTGCTATAGGGATAATCATCTGTGCTATTAATTCAACAGCTGCAGTAAAATAATTTGGATTTTCAAACGGGTGCGCAGAGTTTGTACCGAACCAGCCGCCACCGTTAGTACCAAGATGCTTTATTGCTACCATTCCTGCGACCGGACCACGCGAAACCGAAACTGTATCACCTTGTAATGTGACGATGCTGTCTTTACCCTCAAATCCCGAAGGTGTTCCGTTAAAGCAAAGGATCAGAGCGATTACAATGCTGATGGGCAGGAGAACCCTGGTAATCGTACGCGTAAACAGAACCCAGAAATTTCCAAGTCTCGTTGTGGTTTTTTCTTTAAAAGCGTTAAAAACAGCAACCAGTGCAGCGATACCGGTTGCAGCACTTACAAACTGGAGAAATGTAATAACAGCTAATTGTGAGAGGTAGGTAAGTCCGGATTCACCGGAATAGTGCTGCAGATCACAGTTAACCAAAAAACTGATTGCAGTGTTGAAGGCGAGGTCTGGTGACTGGCTGGCATTGCCATCAGGATTCAGCGGTAAGCTTCCCTGTGTAATCAGTAGCAGAAACGCGTACACCACCCACACAAGGTTTACTGTCAGCATTGCTTTCAGAAATGATTTCCAATCCATTTGCTGACCGGTATCGATACCCGAGAGCCTGTAAATCAAACGCTCAACGGGCTGCATAAAATTGAGCAGCTTGCTGGTGCCCTGAAAGACACCGGAGATGTATTTACCAAACGGGATGGCGATAAGAATTGTAATTAAAAAGGTGATGATAACACCAGTGAGTTCTGTAGACATGAATTAAAATTTTTCGGGTTTGAGCAGAACATAGAGGAGGTAAATAAATACCAGAACCGAGACTAACAGAAGTACAGTCATCATGATTGTCAGATTTTTTCGAAGTAATCAATGGTTTTGAAAAAAAGCAGAAAGCCGATGAGTACAACTACTAATAGCAACAGCGCTTCCATAAAAAATAATTTATTTGTGTATGGAATGCCAAATGCTGTGCCCGTAAATAGTGATTCCGCTGTAATGAAGACTGGATAAGCCTTTTAAGATAATAAGGGGAATTTCAGAAATGAGAAAAGCCTTTCATTTTGAAAAATGATTTCCATTTTGGAAAGGTAATCTGGTTGACATGTGAGAAGCACAAAGTCAGCATACAGAACACGAAGAAGCGAAGGCGGGAAGAAACGGGGAGGGCGATTGAGGTGTCACTATGTTGATTTTATTCAGAGCCCTGATAGCGGCTAAAAAGCAAAACGCTGTAGCCGCAGGTTTTGTATGGCTGATATCGCCTGATAATTTTAATTGAATAATGCCGGTATTTTGGGCTAAAGCCCAATTCCAATTTTTTTCTTTGATTCCCCCAGCTAAAGCTGGGGGCAATTGAAAACAGCCAAATCCTGTACTTCAATTAATTTGTTTTCTACCCAGGATTGAAATCCCG